>DATBQV010000258.1:0-8630 GCA_036560625.1 Gemmatimonadales bacterium | reverse complement strand
CTTCTCCACGCTGCACACGACCGACGCCACCCAGACCATCAACCGGGTCATCTCCTTTTACCCGCCTTACCAGCACCAGGAGATCCGCTCGCTGCTCTCGACCGCCCTGGCCGCTGTCGTCTGCCTTCGGCTGGTGCCGCGCAAGGACGGACGGGGGCGGGTGCCGGCGGCCGAGGTGCTCATCAACTCCGCCGCCGTCGCGGACAACATCCGCGATATCGAGAAGGCCCTGAACATTCCGGACCTGATCTCGGAGGGCACGGTGTCGTACGGCATGCAGTCGTTCGACCAGTCACTCATGAAGTGGTACAAGGAGGGCTCGGTCGCGTACGAGAGTGCGCTGTTCTACTCGTCGAATCCGAGCGAGTTCGCGCTCCGCGTCTCCGGCGTGGACTCGGCGTCCGACCGTACGTTCTCCGAGATGAGCGGCGACCAGGGCGCGGCGCGGTCGCTGGACCTCACGCCCTGATGTTCAAGAAGGTCCTCATCGCGAACCGCGGGGAGATCGCCCTGCGGGTCATCCGCGCGTGCCGCGAGCTTGGCCTTCAGACCGTCGCGGTCTACAGCGAAGCCGACCGCGAGTCGTTGCACGTCCGCTTCGCGGACGACGACGTCTGCATCGGTCCGCCCCCCGGCCGGCTCTCCTACCTCAAGATCCCGAATCTCATCGCGGCCGCCGAGATCACCGGGGCCGACGCCATCCATCCAGGCTACGGCTTCCTCGCGGAGAACGCCGAGTTCGCGGATACCTGCCGGGCCTCGAACATCACGTTCATCGGACCGACCGGCGAGCAGATCCGCCTCATGGGCGACAAAGCGACCGCCCGGCGCCTCGCCCAGGACGCGGGCGTCGCGACCGTGCCGGGATCGCCGGGGACGATCGACGACCCCGAGCAGGCGCTCGCGTTCGCCGAGCAGATCGGCTTCCCGGTTATCATCAAGGCGACCGCCGGTGGAGGCGGGAAGGGGATGCGGATCGCCCACGACGCCGAGCAGTTCGTCCAGCTCTTCGGCCTCGCGCAGAACGAAGCGCTGGCCGCGTTCGGCAACGGGTCGGTCTACGTCGAGAAGTACCTGGAGCACCCGCGCCACGTGGAGATCCAGGTGCTGGGTGACACCCACGGCAAGGTCGTGCACCTCGGCGAGCGGGACTGCTCGGTCCAGCGGCGGCACCAGAAGCTCATCGAGGAGAGCCCGAGCCCGGCGCTCAACACCGACCTGCGCCGCCGCATGGGCGACGCCGCGGTAGCGCTCGCGTCGAACATCGCCTACCAGGGTGCCGGCACGATCGAGTTCCTGCTCGACACGGATGGTAAATTCTATTTCATGGAGATGAACACCCGGATCCAGGTCGAGCACCCGGTGACGGAAATGGTCACGAGCTTCGATCTCGTCAAAGAGCAGATCCGGATCGCCGCGGGCGAGCCCATCAGCTACATGGGCGACGGCACCCGGCTCCGCGGGCATGCCATCGAGTGCCGCATCAATGCCGAAGATCCGTACCGGAACTTCCAGCCGAGTCCGGGACTCATCACCGCGTACCACCCGCCGGGCGGTCCCGGCGTCCGGGTCGACACGCACGTCTATGCCGGCTACACCGTGCCGCCGTTCTACGACTCGCTGCTGGCCAAGGTGATCGTGCACGGCAATACCCGGCAGGAAGCCCTCTCGCGCATGGGGCAGGCGCTGGACAGCTTCATCCTCGAAGGCGTGACCACGACCATCCCGTTCCTCGCCCGCGTCATCCGGCATCCGGACTTCGTGCGCGGCCAGGTGGACACCCGATTCCTCGAGCGGGAGGCCCACCTGCTCCAGCCCGACGCATGAGACGCCTCGACGTCGCGTTCTCGCCGCTCGGGCTCGGGCCGCCGGATGTCCAGGGACGGACGGTGTTCGTGCTCGACATTTTGCGGGCCACAACCGCCATGTGTGCCGCGCTGCATCACGGCGCCCGCGCGCTCATTCCGGTCGCGTCGACCGAGGAGGCGCTGCGCCTTGCGCAGACCATCGGGAGCGCCGACGTGCTTCTGGCCGGGGAGAAGGACTGCGCGCGGATCCCGGGCTTCGCGCTCGGCAACAGCCCGCTCGAGATGACCGAGCAGACGGTACGGGGCAAGACCCTCATCGTCACCACGACCAACGGCACCAAGGCGTTGCTCGCGGCCCAGGGCGCCGCCACGGTCTACGTGGCGGCCGCCGTGAACCTCACCGTTGCCGGAGAGCGGGCACGCCAGGCACTGGAGGAGCACCGCGACGTGCTCATTCTGTGCGCGGGGCGGGAGGCCGCGTTCGCCCTGGACGACGCGTACGGTGCCGGACGCCTCGCCGTTGCGGCGCTCGGCGGGCGCAAGCCCAGACGGGGACTCAACGACGCCGCGATCGCAAGCCTGGATCTCGTGCGGCGCTACGGGGACAACTGGGCGCGGCCCCTCTCCTACAGCCGGGCGGGACGCGAGCTCGCCCGGCTGGGGTTCGGGAGCGACGTGCTCGATGCGGCGCGGATGGACGCCTATCCCGTGCTCCCGCAGTTTCACGAGCGCCGGGTGACGACGGCTCAACCGACCCCGGTGCCGCCGCCGGTCGTCCCCCAACCCCAGCTTCATCCGCAGCCTCAACCTCAGCCGTCATGACCGCGGATTCCCGCCGCCGGCTCGGCGCCCTGACGGCGCTCGTGCTGGGCGTCTTCGTCGGCCTGACGCTCCTGCCCATTCCGCTCACGGGCCCGGTCGGTGGCTGGATCGGGCACGGCCTCTGGCACACGCTCGGAGTGGGCGCCGTCGGCCTCCCGCTGCTCGGCATCGGGCTCGCGCTGGCCGGCTTCGAACGGCTGGGGCGGCTCGACATGAAGCGGGCGGCGCTGCTCATGGGCGGCCTGAGCCTGCTGGTGCCCTATCTGATCGGCGTGTTCGGTGGCGTGAGCCACGTCGATCTGGTGCCCGACGTCGCTCAGCGCGGCCTCCCCGCCCGACTCGTGGGACTGGTCCCCGGATTGTTCTCGGAGCTGATCGCCGCCAAAGTCGGCGTAGCGGGCGCGGTGCTGCTTGGCTTCCTCGCGCTTTCGGCGCTGACGCTGCTCACGTTCGCCTGGCACCCACTCCAGCGGCTCGAGGCCGGCAAGGATAAAGGGGAGAAGCGGGGAGACTCGGCGCGCCGCCCCAACCTTCCGGCTGATCCCGCGCGCGCTGTGGCCGAGCCAGCCCCGGCTCAGGAGATACCCGGCGCCCGCGCCTCTCGCACGCCCGGACCATTGCGAGGCTCGAGGTCGAAGGCGGCGAAAGAGACCGGGCCTACTCAGTTGGACGCGAAGGGCCCCGACCCGGTATGGGACGTCACGCTGCTGGATCCCCCGTTGGGGAAGGCGGTGGATGCCGGAGAGACGGAGCTCAACGCCCTCCAGGAGCGGCTCGAGGCCACCCTGAGCGAGTTCAGCGTGGAGGGCGACGTGGCCGGCCGCACGACCGGCCCGGTGGTCACGCAGTACGGCGTGCGGCTCCGGCCCGGCGTCAAGATGAGCCGGCTGGTCGCGCTGGCGGATGATCTCGCGCTCAAGATGAGCGCCCGGTCCGTCCGGGTGGCCCGGATTCCTGGCCGCGACATGGTCGGGGTTGAGGTGCCGAACCCCAAGTCCCGCGTGGTCATGCTGCGCGAGTTGCTGGAATCCGAGGCCTGGACCGCGGAGGACCGGATCCTGCCGGTGGCACTAGGCCTCGACCTCGAGGGCCGCCCGGTCATCGCCGACCTGGCGAAGATGCCTCATCTCCTGATCGCCGGCGCCACAGGGACGGGGAAGTCGGTCGGAATCAACGCCATCATCACGTCGCTGGTGTACAACTATCAGCATATGGACAACCTGCGGCTCCTGATGATCGACCCGAAGATGGTCGAGCTGTCGATGTACAATGTCCTGCCGCACCTCCGGAAGCCCGTGGTTACCAACTATCGTGACGCGGCAAGGGTCCTCAGGTGGGCGGTGAAGGAGATGGAGGAGCGCTACGCGCTGCTCGAGGCCAACGGCGCCCGCAACATCATCGACTTCAATCGGAAGGTGCTGGACGGGAAGCCGCTCAAGAATCCGGCTCCAAAGAAGGTGACGCTGAGCGACATTGCGGCCGAGCCGCCGGACACGCCGCCCCCGGCGCCGGATGAGCCCTACACCCAGGGGAAGCTGCCGCTCATCGTGCTGGTCGTGGACGAGCTGGCCGACCTCATGATGGCTGGACAGGCCGACGTGGAAATCCCGCTTGCACGGCTTGCCCAGAAGGCGCGCGCCGTCGGCCTCCACCTCATCGTCGCCACGCAACGTCCCTCGGTGAACGTCATCACCGGTCTCATCAAGGCCAATTTCCCCTGCCGGATCGCGTTCCGGGTGGCGCAGAAGGTCGACAGCCGCACGATTCTCGACCAGAACGGCGCGGAGGCGCTGCTCGGCAAGGGCGACATGCTCTTTCTGGAGCCGGGCAAGAGCGAGCCGATGCGGCTCCAGGGCGCCTTTATCAGCACCGAAGAGAGCGAGAAACTCATGGCACGCTACTCCGCTTGGAAGGACGCGCGGAAGCAGGCTGGCGTACTCGAGGCTGTAGAGAGCGACATCTTCGACGAGGTGCCGGATGCCGATGGCGGGGAGAGCGGCAGTGAAGAAGGGCCGGACCCGTCGAAGCGCGATCCCCTCTTCAGGGACGCGGCACTCGCCTGCGTGCAGAACCAGGGCGGGTCAACGTCGCTACTGCAGCGAAAGCTTGAGATCGGCTACGGGCGCGCCGCGCGGCTGATGGATCAGCTGGAGGAGGCCGGGATTCTGGGGCCGCAGAACGGCAGCAAGCCGCGGGACGTGCGGATCGGGATCGACCAGGTGGACGAGTACTGCTCGTAGGGCTCGGAGCCGGACCTGGTCAGGCCAGGTTCATCTTCCGGAGCAGCGCCAGGAACCTTGGATGCCTTTGCAGCGGGCCGAACGCCAGCGCGACACCGCAGTGGCAGGGACGGTGCGAGCGGTAAGGCTGCGGCGCGCGCCGAAACGATCCCGCCGGTTGGCGGCTCGCCCGTCATCTTCCCTCCCATGCCTGCCCGGAACCGATTCGTCCCCGTCTCTCAATGGCGCGATCCCCGCCATCGCCGAGGGATCCGCGGCGAGCTGGCCGCCTTGGCCTATCTCACGGCCTGTGGCTGGAGCATCGAGGCGCATCGGTTCCGGCTGGGCCGGCACGACGTCGATCTGGTCGCGCGGCGGGCAGGCATCGTCGCGTTTGTCGAAGTGAAGAGCCGGGGCGCTGGCAGCGCGTGGTGCGGGTCGCCGGTGGAAGCCGTGGGGCCGCGCAAGCGGGCCATTCTCGCGCGGGTGGCCGCCTGCTGGCTGGCTCGGCACGGGCGCCGGGGGGAGATGGGCCGGTTCGACGTGGTGAGCGTGGAGGAAGGGCTTGGTGGGACGGTGGTGGTGGGGCACATCGTGGACGCGTGGAGAATCTAGGGTGACTCAAAATCACCCACAAACTCACTATTGATTCGGGAAGTGTTCGGCATTAGCTTGGTGCGCGGTATATCAGTGTAGCAAAATCATCCACATTGATACCGAGGTTTCCATGGCCGTCGCTGAAGAGACCAAACTCGAACAGGATCGCCGCAAGGCCCTGGGCCTCGCCATCTCCCAGATCGAAAAGCAGCTCGGCAAGGGCTCCATCATGCGCATGGGTGCCGAATCACCCCGCGTGCGCGTCGCCGCCATCTCCACCGGCGCCATCAACCTCGACGCCGCCACCGGCGTCGGCGGCGTGCCCCGCGGTCGCATCACCGAGGTCTACGGTCCCGAGTCCTCCGGCAAAACCACGCTCTGTCTCCATCTCGTCGCCAACGTGCAGAAAGCCGGTGGGGTCGCCGCGTACGTCGATGCGGAGCACGCCCTCGATATCGAGTACGCCAAGAAGCTCGGCGTGGACATCGAGAACCTGCTGGTTTCGCAGCCCGACACCGGTGAGCAGGGGCTCGAGATCGTCGAGATCCTGGTGCGCTCGGGCGCGGTGGACCTCGTCGTCGTAGACTCGGTCGCCGCCCTCGTACCCAAGGCGGAAATCGAAGGCGAGATGGGCGATAGTCACATGGGACTCCAGGCCCGGCTCATGAGCCAGGCGCTCCGGAAGCTCGCCGGCGCCATCAACCGCTCCAACTGCGCCGTCGTCTTCATCAACCAGCTGCGCGAGAAGATCGGCGTGATGTTCGGCAACCCGGAAACCACCACCGGCGGCAAGGCGCTCAAGTTCTACGCGTCGCTCCGGCTCGACATCCGCCGCATCGGTCCGGTCAAGGAGCGCGAAGCGGTCATCGGCAGTCACGTGCGGGTGAAGGTGGTGAAGAACAAGGTCGCGCCGCCGTTCCGCCAGGCCGAGTTCGACGTGATGTTCGACGAAGGCATCAGCCACACCGCGTTGCTGGTGGATCTCGCGGCGGAGGCGGGGATCATCCAGAAGTCGGGTGCCTGGTACTCCTACGGCGATCAGCGCATCGGCCAGGGTCGGGAGAATGCCAAGCTCTTCGTCCGCGACAACCCGGCGCTCATGGCCGAGGTCGAGGCCAAGGTGAAAGAAGTCCTCGGCATGAAGGCCGGCGCCAGCGCCGGCGTCGGCGGGGCCGGGTCGGACGAGGACGAGTAGCATGCGCGTCACCGCGCTCGAGCCGGATCCCCGGCGGCCCGGCAGCGTCCGGGTGCTGGTAGACGGGCGCGCGTTCGCCACGGTGGACGCCGGCGAGGCGTCGGGCCTCGCCGCCGGCGGCCCCATCGATGACACGCGCGTCGAGCGGCTCGCCAAGGCTGCCGACGCCGAGGCCGCCTACCGCACGGTGCTGCGCGCGCTGGAGCGGCGTCCCCATGCCCGCGTCGATCTCGGCCGCCGGCTGCTCCGGCGGGGCCTCGCCGCCGACGCGGTCGACGCGGCCCTCACGCGCGCCGAGCAGGCAGGCCTGCTGGACGACGCGGCGTTTGCCCGGCACTACGTCGCCACCCGGGCCGAGCGGGGACGCGGGCCGGCTCGGCTCATTCGCGATCTCCTGACCCGAGGCGTGGCCCGCGCACATATCGACCAGGCCATCGCGGAGCAGTGGCCGGCCGGAGCCGATCGCCGGGCGCTCCCGGCGGCGCTCGCCACGAAACGCGCGGCCCAGCTCGGGAACCTCGCGCGGCCCGTCAAGCGCCGTCGCCTGCTGGCCTTTCTCGCGCGGCGGGGCTTCACCGGCAGCGAGGCGTTGGAGGCGGTCGCGGGGGTCCTCCGCTAGGGGCGATTTGCCCCGCGCTGCCCTATATTCTGGCCGATGCGCTCCGACCAGATCCGTCGTCTTTTCCTCGATTTCTTCGTCGCGCGGGGGCACCGAGAGGTGCCTTCTTCGTCCCTGGAGCCGAAGGACGATCCCACCCTCCTGTTCACGAACGCGGGGATGGTGCAGTTCAAGCGCGTCTTCCTCGGTCAGGAGCACCGGGACTACGTCCGCGCTACCACCTGTCAGAAGTGCGTCCGCGCCGGGGGTAAGCACAACGATCTCGAGCAGGTGGGCCACACCAAGCGGCACCACACCTTCTTCGAGATGCTGGGGAATTTTTCCTTCGGCGACTACTTCAAGCGAGACGCGATCGCGTTCGCCTGGGAGCTGGTCACGGGCAAGCGCTACCTCGGCCTGCCGCCGGAGCGGCTCCGCGTCACCGTCCATCACACCGACCACGAAGCGCGCGCGCTATGGCGCGAGATCGCGGGCCTGCCGGACCACCGCATCTACGGGCTTGGTGACAAGGACAACTTCTGGCAGATGGGCGACACGGGCCCGTGCGGGCCGTCCAGCGAGATCTACGTGGATCTCGACTGGCCGCCGGCGCCGGGTCGCAACGCGACGGACGAGGTCGTCCCGCAGGCGGAGTTCGAGCGGCTCGCGGAAGAGGGCCGGTTCCTGGAGATCTGGAACCTCGTCTTCATGCAGTTCGATCGCGCGGCCGATGGAACGCTCACGCCGCTGCCCAAGCCGTCGGTGGACACCGGCGCCGGTCTCGAGCGCATCGCGGCGGTCATGCAGGGCGTGGATGACAACTTCCACACCGATCTCTTTGAGCCACTGTTCGTTCGCATCGGCGACCTGATCGGTCAGGCGTACGACTACCAGCATGCCGACGACCCGAACGAGGCGGTCCGCTCGCGGAGCGCCTCGTATCGCGTGCTCGCCGATCATGCCCGGGCCGTGACCTTCCTGTTGGCCGACGGCGTCTACCCGAGCAACGAGGGGCGGGGGTACGTGTTGCGCCGGATCCTGCGGCGCGCCGTCCGCCACGCGTGGCTTCTGGGTCGCCGCGAGCCCACGCTGGCCCCCCTCACCGCGGTCGTCGTCCGCGAGATGGGAGGCATCTACCCCGAGCTGCTGACCCGGGCGAAGCACATCCACGAGACCACACGGGCTGAGGAGGAGCGCTTTCTCGAGACGATCGAGGGTGGCCTCAAGCGGCTGGAAGAAATCTCCGCCACCGGTACGAAGACCATCCCCGGCGACGAAGCCTTCAAGCTGTACGACACCTTCGGCTTTCCCATCGATCTCACGCAGATCATCGTGGGCGAGCGCGGAGTGAGCGTGGATCTGGCGGGCTTCGAGCGGGCGCTGGAAGGCCA
>DATBQV010000257.1:0-3412 GCA_036560625.1 Gemmatimonadales bacterium | reverse complement strand
TGGACGGCGCGAGGTCGGCCGCGCCCCCGATGAGCCAGGGGAGGTTCTTCGCGATCGCGTTGAGCGTCTTGCCGGAGGCGTCGCGGCCTGCCATCCCCTTGGGGTCGGCCGGGAAGCTCGACAGATCCTTGTCCCATCCATCCGGCAGCTGGCGGTGCTGCATCCGGTAAACGTGATCCGCCAGCTCCGCGTGCTGGGCCCGGTACCGCTCGAAGGTCGCGAGCCACGCCTCGCGCAGCTCGCGCCCGCGCCGGCCGATGCCGTCGCGCAGACGCTCCCGCACGCCGTCCGGGATCAGGAACTTGGCGTCCTCCGGCCAGCCGTAGAACCGCTTGGTGAGACGGATCTCCTCTTCGCCGAGCGGCTCGCCGTGGGCGGCACCGGTATCCTGCTTGTGTGGCGCGCCGTAGCCGATATGGCTGTCCACGATGATGAGCGTGGGACGGTCCGTCGTGTCCCGGGCCACCTGGAGCGCGCGGCGCAGCATGTCGAGATCGTTCGCGTCGCCGACCCGCGTCACGTTCCAGCCGTAGCCGATGAAGCGGGTGGCGGTGTCGTCCGAGAACGCGAGCGCGGTGCTGCCCTCGATCGTGATGCGGTTGTTGTCGTAGATCCAGCAGAGGTTGGCGAGCCTGAGGTGCCCGGCCAGCGACGCCGCCTCGCTCGAGATCCCCTCCATCATGTCCCCGTCGCCACAGACCGCGTACACGTGGTAGTCGAAGATGTCGAAGCCCGGGCGATTGAAGTGGGCCGCCTGCCAGCGACCGGCGATCGCCATCCCGACGCTCGTGGCAACGCCCTGGCCGAGCGGTCCCGTCGTCGTCTCGACGCCCGACGTCCAGCGATACTCGGGGTGGCCCGGGCATTTGCTGTCGAGCTGACGGAAATGCTTGATGTCCTCCAGGGTGACGGCCAGCTCGCCCTTGCGCTCGTATTGCGAGCTGACGGCCTTCACGCCGGTGAGATGGAGCATCGAGTAGAGCAGCATCGATGCGTGGCCGTTGGACAGCACGAACCGATCGCGGTTGGGCCAGATCGCATCGTCGGGATCGAAGCGGAGGAAATCCTGCCAGAGGCAATACACCACCGGGGCCAGGGCCATGGGGGTGCCGGGGTGCCCGGAGTTGGCGGCCTGGACCGCGTCCATGGCCAGGGTGCGGATGGTATTGATGACGAGGAGGTCGGGGTCCTGGGGGTTGGGAGGCATGGGGCATCTATCCCGTCAAAGACGATTCATCGTGGATCGTCGGCGCGTAGCCGTTAGCAAACATGCCGTGGCCCCGACTGCAAGCAAGATAGGGGTAACGATCGGGTGACGCGCTCCGGGGATCTTCCTAAGCTTTCATGCGGCTGAAGTGGGGCGACGGGGTGGTCAATCTCAATGGGAGGAATAGCAACGTTCTTCGGCTTGGCGGTCATTCTGCTTCTTGCCTGGGCCTTCGGGTTCCTGAAAACACCGCGTCACGCAGACGTCCGCCGGCCGGCGCTCCTCAGCACGGCACGCACATGGGCGAGATCCTCGACCACGTGGATGCCCGCGCTCTCGAGCTCGGTCGCGAGGCCATGCGCTCCGACGCCGCCGACCAGCAGGGGGACAATCGAAGGAAGCGCTGCCCGCAATCGGCGCAGCTCGTCCATGAGACTCTCGCGGGGGACGGTGCGGCTGACGCTGACGCCGACCGCCTGGGCCGCCGTGGCGGCGGCGGCACCCGCGATCTCGTCGGCCGACAGATCCGGGCCGAGGTAGGTCACGCGCCACCCCTCAACGGCCGCGGCGGCAGCGACCAGCAACGCGTCCAGCTCGCGGCGCTCCCCCGCCGGCGCCGCCACGAGCAGATGCGGCGCCCCGCCGGGGACGGCAAGCGAGAGCACGGCGCCGTCGAGCAGGCGGCGCACGGTCAACGTCGCCAACCGCTCCTGCGTGGTGCTCAGGCGCCCGGCCTCCCGTTCCTGGTCAATGTGCCGGAGCAGCGGCTCCGCCAGAGCGTCGAGGAACACCGCCATTCCCAACACCGCGACGCTCCGTCGCAGCAGACCCTCCAGCGCCAGGCCATCCAGCGCGCGCGTGAACGCCAGCGCGCGCTGGATGTCGTTCTCGGCCGGTGCCGCAACCCCTGGCGGCTCCCAGCTCCCGTTGCGCCGACGGGCCGCCTCGTCGTCCCGCACCAGCCCGGCCAACTCCCCGGTGCCCAGCGTCGCCACCTGGCCGATGCCGCGCCCGGCGAGCGTCGCCAACCGGAGCAGCCGGAGCCGCTCGAGGTCGGCGTCCGAGTAGAGGCGCTGCCCCCCGGCCGCGCGACCGGGCGCAACCGCCCCGTACCGCCGCTCCCAAACCCGCAGCACGTCGAGCGAGAGGCCCGTCCGCTCGGCGGCCACGCCGATCGGGTGGCGGTGGGTAGCGGATTCCGGATCCACAGTCATCCCACGAATATGTTGTTTGTCGAGTAATTGTCAATATATAAACCTGGACAAAACATTGACATGCACGCGTTCATGAGGTAGTGTGCTGGACTGTAACTGGACAGGTGCCAGCGAACGACACCGGCCAGTGGCCGGCCACTCATACAACGCTTGAGGAAACCATGCATTCGATCACCAAGCTTACCCTGACCGCCCTGTGCCTCGCGGCCGTTCCCGCCGTCGGCACAGCCCAGGATTCAGCCCGGCAGGCGCCGGCCCGAGACACCCTGATGACCGGCCTCGTCACGACGCCGAGTGAGACGACGCCGGGTGAGACGGCGCCGACCGCGGGAACGAGGAGCGTCATCGCGACCGCGACCGCCGCAGGCTCGTTCAATACCTTCGTGGCCGCGAGCAAGACCGCGGGCCTGACCGAAACGCTCGAGGGGAATGGCCCGTTCACGGTGTTCGCGCCGACGGACGCGGCGTTCGCCAAGCTGCCGAAGGACAAGCTGGATGCCTTGCTCAAGGACCAGGTGAAGTTGAAGGCGATCCTGTCCTATCACGTGCTGCCCGGCAACTACGCTCCGGCCCAGCTCGCCAAGCTGACTTCGGCCAAGACGCTCAACGGCAAGACGCTGAAGATCGCCGCCAAGGATGGCAAGGTGTGGGCGGACAACGGCCAGGTGACCCTGACCGACATGGCCGCGACGAACGGTGGCGTGTACGCGATCGACACCGTGTTGATGCCGAACTAGTTCCTGCGCGTGTGGAGTTTGGGGGGCTCGCTTGGACGCGGGGCCCCCCGCTCGCACGGGGGGGCCCCTAAGCACGACGCGTCAAGCCTCTTCAGAACCTCCGGACCCCGCCCCCACGGCGATCGGCGGCAGCTCCGATTCCCGCTCTACCAGCCAGTTCGGCCGCTGGAACGCATTGCGTGGGATACCAAGCTGCTCGATCATCTGTTCGCGATTCTCCCGCAGCGTTCCGACTGTCCGGAGATTCAGCGGCC
>DATBQV010000256.1:0-19230 GCA_036560625.1 Gemmatimonadales bacterium | reverse complement strand
TGGATGGCGGAAAAGATCGTAGGCCTCCGGCTCTTTTCCGATGTCGACGGCAAGATGAACCTCGGGCTCGCCGACGTCGGCGGAGCCATGCTGGTGGTGTCGCAGTTCACGCTCTACGGTGACGCGGCGAAGGGGCGGCGACCCTCGTTCATCGATGCGGCTCGGCCTGACGTCGCGATCCCGCTCTACGAGGCATTCATCGCCGCGCTCAAGTCCCGTGGCCTCGACGTACAGACCGGTGAGTTCGGAGCGATGATGGAGGTCGAGCTGGTGAACGACGGTCCCGTGACCCTGATCCTCGATCGGTCGGCGTGACGCCGCCCCTGCTGATCCTGGCCTCCGGGTCGCCGCGGCGGCGGCAACTGCTCGAGATGCTCGGCATTCCGATCGAGGTTCGCCCCTCCCACATTCCCGAAATCCGGGGCCCGGGCGAGTCGCCGCAGACGTACGCAGAGCGCCTGGCACGAGAGAAAGCGGCCGGCGTTCCGGGCGCCCTCGTCCTTGGCGCCGACACCACGGTGGTGGTGGATGGAGAGATGCTGGAAAAGCCAGTGGACGCCGCCGATGCCCTCCGGATGCTCAAGCGGCTCCAGGGGCGGGTCCATCAGGTGATCACCGCCATCGCCCTCAAGACCCCGGAAGGGATGCTCGGCGCAACGGACATCACCGCCGTCACGTTCCGTCCCGCGGACGACGACACTCTTCGCGCGTACATCGCCACCGGGGAGCCGATGGACAAGGCCGGAGCGTACGGGATCCAGGGCTACGGGGCGGCGTTGGTCGAGCGGATCGACGGAGATTTCTTCGGCGTGATGGGACTTCCGGTGCGGCTGGTGCTCGATCTCCTCGCGCGGGCGGGCTACCGATACCGCTTTGACCGCGACTAACCGGCCGGTCCGGAGCCCGGGTCGGGCTCCACCCGGACCCGGAACACCTCGACCGCGCGGCTCTTGCCGCGAAGCTCGGCGCCGCCGAGGCGGTCGACCGGCGGCGCTTCTCCGACCGTGGCGAGAAACGCGTCGCTCACCAGGATCTCCCCTGGCGCTGCGGACGCCGACAAGCGCTGCGCCACGTTGACGGCGTCGCCGATAGCGGTGTACTCGAGCCGCCGCAGACTCCCGATGTTGCCGACGAACACCTCGCCCCGGTTGATCCCGATCCCGACCCCGATGGCCGGCCGGCCGACCGCCGCCCACCGGGCGTTGAGGGCGCGCACGGCCTCCTGCATCGCCAGCGCCGCGTCGAGCGCCCGCCGCGGCTCGCTCTCCCGCGCGAGGGGCGTGCCCCACAGGGCCATGACGGCGTCGCCGATGAACTTGTCGAGCGTCCCCCCGTGCTCGAAGATCACGTCCACCATCTCGCTGAAGTATTCGGTGAGTAGGTGCGCGATGGCATCCGGCGACATGCGCTCCGCGATCGCGCTGAAGCCGCGGATATCGGCGAACAGCACCGTGATCGCCCGGCGCTCGCCTCCGGGGCGGATCGGCGTGTTCTGGCGGACGATCTCGGCGGCGACATTGGGCGCGAAGTAGCGCTCGAAGTTCGAGCGCACGAGCGCTTCGCGCCGAGCCTGCTCGGCGTAGCGTGAGTTCCGGATCGCGACGGCGGCGAGTCCGCTGAACGCGACGAGGAACTGGAGGTCGTCGTCGCCGAAGGCGTTCTCGACCGTGAGGTTGTCCACGTAGAGCACCCCGACCGCTTCCTCCGCGGAGGCCATGAGCGGCGAGCACATGGCGCTCCGAACGTTCTGCATCTTGATGGACTGCCCCTTGAAGCGCGGGTCGGTGGCGGCGTTCTGGGTGAGAACCGCCAGCTGCTCGTCCAGTGCCTTCCGCGCGATCGAGCGCGGGATCTGCTCGGGAAGCTCGACGTCGGCCAGCCGGGTCCGCGAGAGCCGGGGAACCAGCTCATCGCTCCCCTCCCGTCGGAGCAGGATCGAGACGCGATCCACCCGCATGACCTCGAACGACACATCGGCGATCATGTCGAGCAGGCGGTCGAGATCGAACTCGCCGGAGAGTTTCTGCGCCACCGCCAGCAGGAGCGAGAGCTTGCGCACCGCGCCTGGGCCGGCCGCGGCGCTGCCCGCCGCCAGCTCGCGGACGATGGTGTCGCCGGTGGGCGGCGGCGGGGCGGGCATGGGCGAGTGCGGCGTCGTCGGCGCCAGCTCAAGCTGGTAGGACACCTTCCCGAACGAGACGGAGTCACCCGGAGCAAGCCGGGCCGTGGTGAGGCGGCGACCGTTGACGTGCGTGCCGTTGGACGATCCGAGGTCCTTCACCGTGACTCCATCCGGGCCGGCGATCAGCTCCGCATGCCGGCGGGAAATGGTCGGATCGTACACCGTGAGATCGGTGCCCACGCCGCGACCGACCACGACGGTTCGGCCGGGCGGCAGGTCGAAGCGCTGATCATCGGTGGTCGAGACGAGGCGGTAAGACGGCATGAGGATAAGATGACCCGGGGCCCGGGGCCCGCCTAGGTCCGCGGTCGCTTGGCCGGCGGCCGACCCAGCTCGGTTGCCAGGGCCAGCGCCAGGAGGACTGCCCTTGCCTTGGCTTCGGTCTCCCGCCACTCGGCGGCGGGGTCGGAGTCCGCGACGATGCCGGCGCCCGCCTGGATCCAGGCGCGATCGCCCCGAACGATGCAGGTGCGAAGTGCGATCGCCGTGTCCATCACTTGGCCCCCCCAGCCGACATAGCCGACCGCACCGGCATAGGGGCCGCGGCGCACCGGCTCCAACTCGTCGATGATCTGCATCGCGCGCACCTTCGGCGCGCCGGATACCGTGCCGGCCGGGAAGCAGGCCGCAAGGGCGGCGACCGCGTCGAGCCCGGGCCGGAGCCGGCCGCGCACTTCGCTCACCAAGTGCATGACGTGGGAGTAGCGCTCGATGGTCATGAACGCCGTGAGGTGCACGGTGCCGAATTCGGCTACGCGTCCCACGTCGTTCCGCCCGAGATCGACGAGCATAAGATGCTCGGCCCGCTCCTTCGGATCCGCCTCCAGCTCGGCTGCCAGGAGCGTGTCCCGCTCCGGCGTCTCCCCCCGCGGGCGGGTCCCCGCGATCGGCCGCAGGGTGACCTCGCCGTCCTCTACACGAACCAGAATCTCGGGCGAGCTCCCGACGATAAAGACGTCGTCACAGTGGAGGTAGTAGAGATACGGCGCCGGGTTCAGCGCGCGAAGATACCGGTAGGCGAGGAACGGATCGGGAGCGGGCAGGTCGACCCGGCGGGACAGTACCGTCTGGAACACGTCGCCGGCGGCGATGTAGTCCTTGATCCGGCGTACGTCGTCCTGGAATCGCTGGTCGGCGTAGGGCGACTCCGTCACCGGAAGAGCGCCCGGAGGCTCGATCGGCAGCGGACCCACCGTCACCGGCGCGGCGAGCCGGCCGAGCCAGTCCTGGATCCGAGCCTCGCCCTCGGCAAAGAGGTGATCGAGCTCCGCGTCGGTCGCGTCTGCCGGGGCCTCGACGTTGGCGATGACGGTGGCCCGGTTGTACACGTTGTCGAGCACGAGCAGCGTGTCCGCCACCATGAGTACCGCATCCGGGAGGTCACGATCGTCCGGCGGGGCCGCGGGCAGCGACTCGATCGTGCGCACGATATCGTAGCCGAGGTACCCCACGGCCCCGCCGGTGAAACGGGGAAGGCCGGGGACGTCGACGGGCGCGTAGCGCCGCATCGTTCGGCCGAGATGATCGAGGGGCGCAACGTCGCCGTCGAGCGTCCGCCACCCAGCCGCCGAGGTCCAGCGCTCGCAAGTCCGACCGCGATAGCGGAACACCTCCCGCGGATCGGTGGCGAGGAAGGTGTAACGCGCCCACCGTTCGCCACCCTCGAGCGACTCGAGGAGGAATCCGTACGGGCCCCGATGCAGCTTGGCGAAGGCGGTCACCGCCGTGTCGCCGTCGAGCACAACCTCGCGCGTCACGGGGATCATGCCGCCGCCCTGGCGCGCGCGGGCGCGGAACACCGCGAGGCGCTCGGTCACTTGGGCGCCCCCACGACGTAGCTGCCGGCCGACGTGAGGTCCGTCGACAGATTGTCGGCGGCAGGCCGGTACGAGCGCTGGAAGACGATGGTCCCGCCCGGACTCTCTTTGCCGATCGCCAGGACGCGCTCGAACCCCACGTCGGACGGAAAGAGGGTCCGTGCGTCGTCAGGCTTCTTGAAGTGCACCGCGTACTTGAACGTCAGGGTGGCCGACTTGAGCAGGGATGAGGTCGTGAAATCGATGCCGTAGAGTCCCGGCCGCGGATGGATCGCCACGTCCACCGAGTCGGCGCCGGTGGTATCGAAGGCCGTGGCGGGGAGAAGCAGCTCCGCGAACGTCAGATGGTCCGGAGCGGCGTGCCGGAGCACGATCACCCGGGCCACGCCACGGCGCACGCGCACGGTGGTATCCGCAACGTCCGGCTCGGACTTCTGCAGCAGAAACACCTGCGAGAGGGCGTAGGTCCGGCTCGGATCTCCGGTGTACGGTACCGGCGCCTTCGCGCCGTTGAGCGGTGCCCCCGCGCAGGCCAGGAGTCCGGTGGTTGTCGCGGCGGCGAGCATCCGGGATATTCGTGAGGTGAGCGGTGAGCAGTGAGCGGTGAGAAGGGGGAAACCGGGTCTCATGCCAAACTCCATTGCACGGCTCAGTGCGCTAACCCTCTCACTTCTCACTTCTCACCTCTCACTGCTGTCCGCGCAGGCTTGGAACTCCACCGAGGCGCTCGCGCTGATTCGCCGGGGCATCGAACGCCGCCAGGTCGCGCAGGCCGACCCCGCGCTCCAGAGCTACCATACGCGTGCCCACGGGTTTGTGCTGTTCCTGGCCCAGGTCGGGAAGGGACTCGGCGGGCCGCCGCGCCTCGTCAAGGCCGACGAATTGAACGTGGAAGTGTACTGGCAGGCCCCGAACCGGAGCAAGCAGGTCATTCTCCAGTGGCGCGACGGGCGTTTCCTGCCCACCGACATCAACTACCACCGCGATCACCTCGGCATCGTCACCAACAATTTCGGCGACCTCATCCGGATCGGCGAGGGCGACGAAGTGAAGGACGCCGTGCACCCGCTGTCGCCCGCCGGCCTCGACGACTACGACTTTGCCGTCGGTGACTCGCTCGCGATCCAGGGCCCGCAGGGCTTGGTGCGCGTGCGGGAAGTGCTGGTCCGTCCCCGCGACTACGCGAAGCCCCTCGTGCTGGGGCGGCTCTACCTCGATGCCTCGTCCGCCGATCTGGTTCGCTTCCGGTTCAGCTTTACGCCCGGCGCCTACCTCGAGCGGAATCTCGAGGACATCAGCGTGGTGCTGGAGAACTCGCTCCGCGAGGGCCGATTCTGGCTGCCCTATCGTCAGGAGATTGAGATCCGCCGCCGGACGACCTGGCTCGACTTCCCTGCCCGCGGCATCATTCGCGGCCGCTGGGAAATCGGCGACTATGACCTCGACGTGGCAGTGCCGGCCGCGGTATTGGCGGGGCCCGACATCGGAGGCCTCGTGCAACCCGGGGCCGATGACGCCGGCTGGCCGGCTCCGCTCCGCGAGGCCATCGCGGGTGAGGCCGCACCGATCGACCGGCAGGACATGGAGGAAGTGCGGGTCGAGGTGGCCCGACTCGCTGGTGCCCGGGCGCTGAGCGGCCTGCCGGCCGCCCGTCTCGGCATCGGGTCGCTGAGCGATCTGGCGCACGTGAACCGGGTCCAGGGGCTCGCGCTGGGACTCGGTGGCGTGGTGCGGCTGGGCTCGAGCCGGCTTCGGGCGGAGCCCTCACTTGGGTTCGGCACGTCCGACCAGCGGGCGACGGGCGGGCTCGTCCTCACCGGCGGCTTCGGCGCCACGGAGATCCAGCTGTTCGCGTCGCGTCGTGTCCGCGACGTGAGCGACCTGCCCATCATCTCGCCGGTGCTCAACTCGTTTCTCTCCCAGGAGAACGGCGACGACTACGGTGACTACCTGCTGCTGGATCGCGCCGGCGCCGGGGCCCGGCACCGACTGGGCGCGCGCACGACGGTCGCGCTGGACCTGGCCGTCGGGCGAAGCCGCTCCCTTGACGTGACCGCGACGCCGGCCCGCGGCAGCTACCGGCCCAACCCTCCCCTCGGCGCCGGGACCTACCGGACGGCGCAGTTTCAGCTCCAGCGCCAGGGCAGCGTGGCGCCCCGCGCCGATGCCGCCGGGGCGATTGCGCTGGAGGTCGGAGACGGACCGACCAGCTTCGTTCGGGCGACGGTGGACGGGTCGTGGCGGCTTCCGCTGGGCACCACCGCGCTCGCAGGCAGCTTCCACGCGGGCCTTGGGAGCGACGGACTCCCGGCGTACCGCAGCTTCGTCCTGGGCGGGCGCGGTACGCTCGTGGGAGAGCCGTTCCGCGCGTACGGGGGCCGCTCCTACGCGCTGGCAGCGCTGGAGTGGCGCCTGAATGTGCCGGCTCCCTCGATTCCGCTGGGGTCATTCGCGTCAACGGGCCGTACTATGGTCATCGCGCCGTTTCTCGCCGCAGGCTGGTCCGACCGGGCCTATGCCGGCCTCCCGTGGCAACCCACCCAGGGGGTGCGCCCGGTGGCCGGGATGGCCGTCGAAGTCTTCATGCGGCTGATCCGACTCGAGGCCGGTGTCGGACTCCGCGACGGCAACATGGGACTCACGATCGACGTGCACCCGGATTGGTGGGGGCTGCTCTAGCCGCTCTCTCTACCCGCACCGCGCGGTGCGGTCTTATCTTCACCGCATGCAGTTCACCGACGAATGGCTGGTCCCGACCCTCGAGCCCCTGCTGCCCGGAGACGCCTTCCAGGCGCTCCGGAGCGCGGATGGCGGCCCGGTCTCGCTCTGGGAAACGGCCGTCCAGCGCAAGCTCGCCACCGATGGTCAGGTCCTCTCGGCAATCGCCGCCCGGTTCCGGTTCCCCGTCGCCGACCTCGCCACGCTCGATCCCACGGTTAAGGAGGCCATTCCGGAGCAACTGGTCAGGAAGTTCAACGTCCTGCCGCTCCGGGTGACGGACGCCTATCTCGAAGTCGCCACCGCCAGTCCGTTCGATCTGGACGCGGAAAAGACCCTCGCCTTCGCCACGGGCCGCGAGGTCCGCCTGTTTCTGGGCTCCCCCGCGAGAATCCGTGAGAAGCTGGACGAGCTGTACCGGAGCGACGACGTAGTCTCGAAGCTGCTCGCGGGGATCGGCAACAACTTCGAGGTGAAGGAAGTCACCGAGGAGGAGGAAACCGCCGTCAGCGCGGAGGAGGCGAGCCAGCGGCCGATCATCCGTCTTGTGGACATGATGCTCGCCGACGGGGTGACGAGCCGGGCGAGCGACATCCACATCGAGCCGGCCGAGGGCGGGATCGTCATCCGCTATCGGATCGACGGCGTGCTGCGCCAGGTGATGAAGATTCCGCGCAGCGCCGGAATCCCCCTGATCTCGCGGGTGAAGATCATGTCGGGGCTCGATATCGCTGACCGGCTGCGCCCGCAGGATGGCCGGTCGCGCATTACGGTGAACGGTGAGCCGATCGACCTCCGGGTTTCGACGCTTCCGGCGTCGCTGGGAGAAAAGGTCGTCATCCGGATCCTGAGCACCAAGGGCTCGATTCTCACGCTCGACGGGCTGGGGTTGTTCGAGGACGAGGCCGAGCTGATTCGGACCCTGCTTCGGAACAAAGAGGGGATCCTTCTGGTCACCGGACCCACCGGCTCCGGTAAGACGACTACGCTCTACTCGGCGATTCGTCTGATCCAGAGCGAGGGAGTCAACATCGTCACGGTCGAGGATCCCGTCGAATACCGCCTGGGCGCGAACATCGTGCAGGTGCAGGTGCACGACAAGGCAGGGCTCACCTTCGCCTCCGCCCTCCGCTCCATCCTCCGGCAGGACCCCGACGTAGTGCTGATCGGCGAGATCCGCGATCAGGAGACCGCGCAGATCGCCGTGCAGGCGTCGCTCACCGGCCATCTCGTCCTCTCGACGCTGCACACGAACGACGCGGCCAACGCCATCACCCGCCTCCTGGACATGGGGATGGAGGCCTACAAGATCGGATCGGCGCTGCGGGGCGTCATCGCGCAGCGGCTGATGCGCCGCCTCTGTCTCGCGTGCAAGGAGGTCAGCACCGAAGCCCCTCCGGAGCGGGTGGCGCGGCTGCTCCCGGCCGGCACGACCATCTATCGCGCGGTCGGCTGCCCGGAGTGCGCCATGACCGGGTACAAGGGGCGGTTCAGCATCGTCGAGGTGCTGGAGATGAATCCGGAGCTGGAGCGACTCATCGGCTCGGGCGGCACGGCCGACCGCATTGCCGAGCTGGGTCGGCAGAACGGTATGCGGGCCCTCTGGGAAAGCGCACTGCGCCATGTGATCGATGGAGGCACCACGGTCGACGAGCTCTTGCGGGTCACCGACGTGCCGCTGTCAGCGGAGCCGGCGGGCCCGGCCGCGCCGCCGAAGCCCCGACGAGCGCCGCGCGCGAGTGCAGCCACAGCGGCCCCACCGCCTCCGCCGGCACCGCCTCCGGCCCCAGCGCCGATCGCCGATCTGGCGATGGACATGGAGCTGCTGGACGAGGTGCCGAAGGACGGAACCGTTGCCGGCGACCGCGGCATCTGCGTGCTGCTCGTGGACGACGAGGACGACCTGCGGCGGGTGATGCGCGACCTGCTCGAGCGGGAGGGCTTTACCGTGCAGGAGGCGCGGGACGGCGTTCAGGCGCTCGACGAGGTGGACCGGCACGCGCCGGACATTATCGTGCTCGATCTCAACCTGCCCGGGCTCGACGGCTACGGCGTCCTGTCGCACATCCGCTCGCGTCCCGCCACACGGGAGATTCCGGTGGTGGTGCTCACCGCCAAGGGCGACGAGGAGAACGAGGTAAAGGTCTTCGAGCTGGGCGCGGACGACTTCCTGAGCAAGCCGTTCCGGGCCCGTGCGCTTGCCGCCCGGCTCGAGGCCGTCCTTGGCCGGCGCGGTCGGTGAGGCCGGCGCCCGAGCCGGCGGCCGGGCTCGACCTGATCAAGCCCGCAGTCCGCGACCAGCCGCCCTACTCCCTCAAGATCCACTCGGCTCGGCGCAAGCTCAACCAGAACGAGAGCCCGTACGACGTCCCGCCGGCTCTCAAGCAGGAGATCACCGACCGGCTCGCTGCCGTTCCATGGCACCGGTATCCCGAGTTCACGCCGACATCGCTGCTCGAGACGCTCGCGGCCCGCTACGACTGGACGCCGGACGGGATTCTCGTCGGCAACGGCTCGAACGAGCTGATCCAGGCGTCGCTCGCGGTAACGCTCGACAGCGGCGACCGCGTGGTGGCCCCGTCGCCGACGTTCTCGCTCTACCGGCTCCTCACGAGCGTGTTCGGCGGGCGATACGTGCCGGTGGCTCTCGGGCCGGACTTCCGCTACCAGATCGACTCGCTCATCGAGGTGGCCGCCCGGGAGCGCGCGCGAGTCGTGGTGCTCAACTCGCCCAACAACCCGACCGGCAGTGCGCTCCCGCCGGATGCGGTGGAGCGCGTGCTGGCGGCCACGGACGCGCTCGTGGTCTGCGACGAGGCCTACCAGGAGTTCGGCGGTCCGTCGGCCGTCGGCCTCCTGGCGGTCTCGCCCCGGGTGGTGGTCCTCCGCACCTTCTCCAAGGCCTTTGGTCTCGCCGGCCTCCGGCTCGGCTTCGCGCTGGCTCACCCCGCTGTGGCGCGAGAAATCGCCAAGGCCAAGCTCCCGTACAACGTGAACGCGCTGTCGCTCACCGCGGCCAGGCTGCTGCTCGCGCACCCGGAGACGGAGGCGCACGTAGCGGAGATCGTCGCCACACGCGACCGGACGTTTGCCCGGCTGCGCGGCATTCCGGCGCTCAACGTCTATCCATCGGCGGCCAACTTCATTCTCGTCCGCTGTCTCACGCTGCCTGCCCGCGAGGTGTTCCGACGCCTGCTGGACGAGCACGGAATACTGGTGCGCGACGTCTCGTCCGCTCCCGACCTGGCCGAGTGTCTCCGGATCTCAGTTGGGACGCCGGAGGACATGGAAGCGGTGGTGGGGGCGCTGGGGGAAATCCTGAAGGCGTGAACGGTGGGCGGTAAACAGTGAACGGTGAACGGTGAACAGGGGGCTCCGCGCGTTCCCGGAGTCCCCCGTTTACCGTTTACTGTTCACTGTTCACCCTCGACGCGGTGGGGACATGGGGCGTATCGGCGACATCCACCGCAAGACCAAAGAAACCGACCTCCGGGTGCGCGTTGCCCTCGACGGCCGCGGCGAGGCGCGCGTATGCACGGGGATCGGATTCTTCGACCACATGCTGGAGGCGCTGGCGCGGCATGCCCTCCTCGACCTCACGATCGAGGCCAGCGGCGACCTGCACGTGGACGGTCACCACACGGTCGAGGATACCGGCATCGTGCTCGGCCAGGCGATCGCCGCGGCGCTCGGTGACCGGGCCGGGATCCGCCGGTACGCGAACGCGCTGGTCCCGCTGGATGAAGCGCTCGTCCGCGCGGTGATCGACGTGTCCGGGCGACCGTATCTCGCGTACCACGTGGACATCCCCAAGTGGCAGATGCTGGGCGACTACGACGTGTTTCTGACGCCGGAGTTCTTTCGCGCGCTCGCACTGAACGCCGGACTCACGGTGCACCTGGACCTCATGCGGGGCGACAACCCGCACCACATCGTCGAGGCCACGTTCAAGGCGTTCGCCCGCGCCCTGGACGACGCCACCACGCTCGACCCGCGGGTGCAGGGAGTTCCCTCGACCAAGGGCGTGCTGTGATCGCGGTGGTGGACTACGGCGTGAACAACCTGCGTAGCGTTGTTCGCGCGCTCGCCGCCGCGGGGCACGAGGCCACCCTGACGGACGATCCGGACGCGGTTCGCGCCGCGGATCGCGTGCTGATGCCGGGTGTCGGCCACTTCGGACAGGCGATGGCCAACCTCACGCGGACCGGATTGGGCGACGCCGTGCGCGACGCCGCGCGCGCGGGGCGGCCGGTGATGGGGATCTGTCTGGGCCTCCAGCTCTTCCTTGAGGCGAGCGAGGAGGCACCCGGAGTGGGCGGGCTGGGCCTGTTGCCCGGGCGCGTGCGTCGCTTTGCCGTTGAGCTTCCGGTCCCGCACGTGGGCTGGGCGCTGGTGACGCCGACGGGGCCGGGTCGCCAGCACCCGCTGGTCGGCCGGGTGCTGGGGGCACCGGAGTTCTTCTACCACGTGCACAGCTATCACCCGGCGGACCTCACGAACGGCGCGATCCTCGCCACCGGCGACTACGGGTATGCCTTCCCCACGCTCGTCGGCCGGGAGAACGTCATAGGCGCCCAGTTCCACCCGGAGAAGTCGCAGCGCGCCGGTATCGCGCTCCTCGGGGCCTTCGCCGAGTGGCAGCCGTGACCACCGTCCGGACGAAGTTCGTGGATGTGTACGTGTTGCGGCGGGACGCGGCGTTGGAGATGCTGGTACTCCGGCGCGCCGCCGGCGGCCGCTGCCCCGGCTCGTGGGAGACCGTCCACGGTCATGTCGAAGATGGGGAGTCTCCCGTCGATGCAGCCCGGCGTGAGCTGGCCGAGGAGACGGGACTGGTTCCGGAGAAACTGTACAACCTCAGCCGGGTCGAGACCTTCTACCAGCACCGGCTGGACGAGGTCGCGCTGGTTCCCGTGTTCGCCGCTTTCGTGGCCGCCGGCGCCGGCGCCCGCCCGGGACCGGAACACGACCGCCTCGAATGGCTGAGCCCCGGAGACGCCCGGATCCGCTTAGCGTGGCCCCGCGAGCGCCGGGCCCTGGACGATATCGTCATGCTACTCGGCGCGGGGGGCGCGGGTCCGCTGGACGACGTGCTCCGCGTGTGCTAGCGCGTCGCATCATCCCCTGCCTCGACGTGGCCGGCGGCCGCGTGGTGAAGGGCGTGCATTTCGAGGCGCTGCGCGATGCGGGCGATCCGGTTGAACAAGCAGCCCGGTACGACGCCGAGGGGGCCGACGAGCTGGTCTTCCTCGACATCTCCGCGACCCACGAAGACCGGCGCACCACGCTCGACATGGTGAGCCGCGTCGCCGATTCCGTCTTCATCCCTTTCACCGTGGGCGGGGGCATCCGCTCCGTGGACGACGCCGGGCGGGCGCTCCGAGCCGGCGCCGACAAGGTGGCCGTCAACACTGCGGCCGTCCGTGACCCGACGCTGATCGAGCGCCTGGCGAGCACCTTCGGCTCGCAGTGCGTGGTCGTCGCGGTCGACGTGAAGCAGCTCGGCGGCCGCGCCACGGTCATGGTGACCGGAGGCCGAGAGCGGACGTCGCTGGAGGCGGTTGACTGGATCCGGCGGGTCGAGCTGCTGGGCGCGGGGGAAATCCTGCTGACCTCGATGGACCGCGACGGCACCCAGGCCGGGTACGACTTGCCCCTGGTCCGGAGCGCGGCCTCGGCCGTGCGCATCCCCGTGATCGCGTCGGGTGGCGCGGGCCGGCTCGAGCACCTGGCCGAGGCGCTCGGCGCGGGTGCGCACGGCGTCCTGGCCGCCTCGATCTTCCACTTCGAGGGGTCGTCGATCGGCGAGGCGCGGGCGTTTCTCCGCGAGCGGGGCTTCCCCGTCAGGAGCAGCATAGTGAGCAGTGAGAAATGAGAAGTGAGAAGGCCGCCGCTCCTCCCTTCTCCCTTCTCACTTCTTACTTCTTACTTCTTACTTCTTACTGTTTGCAGTCGCGCCACGATCCCCCGAAGATCCCGTGCGTTGAGCGGCTTGGCGATCCAGTGCAGCGCGGCCGTCGGCTGTGGGCCGGAGGCCCGGGCGTGGCTGGCGATGATGAGCCGGTCGCGCCAGTCGGGATGGGTCTCGAGCAGCCTCGACGCGAAGAGATTGCCGTCGGCCGCGACCGCGTGCTCATCCGCGATCACGAGGTCATAGGCCTCGTCGTCCACGAGCCGCAGCGCCTGATCGCCGGTCCGCACGGCATCCACGACGTGCCCTTCGCCGGCAAAGAGCGCGTTGACGAGGCGATGGACGGCGGCGTCATCGTCTACCACCAGCACCCGCGTACGCCGCTCCGGCGCGGGCCTCCCGGTGCGGCGCGCCTCCTCCGCCTCGGACTCAGGCACCGTGGTGAACAAGGGGAGGGTGACCACAAACTCCGCGCCGCCCTCCTCCGATTGCTGATAGGCGATACGCCCGCCGTGGGCTTCCACCAGACCGTAGCTCACTGACAGGCCGAGCCCCGTCCCCTGACCGGGTCCCTTGGTGGTGAAGAACGGTGTGAAGAGCTGGTTGACCAGGGCCGGCGGCACACCGGAGCCGCTGTCGCCCACGGCCAGGGTCGCGCGCCCTTCGGGGCGGCCGGTAGCGAGCCGGATGCGGCGGGGACGCTCCGGCTCGAGCGTGCTCAAGGCGTGCACCGCGTTGGTGAGCAGGTTGAGGAGGACCTGCTGCAGCTCGTACCGATCGCCGATCACCACCACCGGCTCCGGATCCAGGCGGCGCTCCAGCTCGATCCCGCGCTGCCGCAGCTCATGGGAGATCAAGAGGGCCGTCCGGGCTACGACGTCGTTCAGGTCGACCGGCTCCTTCGCGAGCGAGGTCGGTCGCGCGAACGTCAGCAGGTTCCGGACGATCCGCGCCGCCCGCTCCGCTTGATCATGGATCACCCGCAAATGATCGCGGGTCGGCTCCGGCAGCTTGCGCGCGGGCTCGAGCAGCAGCTCGGCGAGGCCGGCGATCGAGGTGAGCGGATTGTTCAGCTCGTGCGCCACGCCGGACACCAGCTGGCCGATCGACGCCATCTTCTCGTTCTGAATGAGCTGCGCTTCCAGCGCGCGCTGATCGGTCACGTCCTCCACCAGAATCACCACGCTGCCGTCGGCCGCGGGACCCCAGAGGGGTGCCGCCGCGAGGCGCAGGCGACGCCCGTCCCGCTCCCGGCGGATCTCGACCGGCGCGGGATGCTCGACTCGTTGCGCGGCGGCGAGCAACTCAGCGGCCCGCGGCGCATGCCCGGCGACCACGGCGGCGAAGTCCGCGCCGATGATCGCATCGGACGGCACGCCGGCGAGCGTAGCGAGGGCACGGTTGGCGCGCAGCACCGTGCCGCCAGGACCCACGACCCCCAGGCCCTCGGTGAGGGCGTCGAAGGCCGTCTCCCATTCCTCGGTGCTGCGGCGAACCATCTCGAAGAGCCGGCTGTTCGCCACCGCCATTGATGTCTGTGTGGCGATAGTGGAGAGCAGCCAGAGATCCTCGGTCGTGAACGGTCCCTCGCGGCGGTCGGCGACGGCGAGGGCGCCGATGGCCCGGCCCTGCGACCGGAGCGGCGCGACCGCAGCGGACCGCACCTCTTCGTCGGCGAGCAGCAGCACCGGTTGGTCGCCCTCCTGGGCCACCTCGATGCGCTCCCGATCGACCGCCAGCCGCACGAGGCCCGGCTCCCCCGCGGCGGTGCGGCGATCCGCCAGGATGGCCAGGGTGCCGGCCGCCGCGGCGACGCGCAGGGTCCCGCTGTCCCCCTCGGCCAAGGCGACGAGGGCGCCGTCGGCCTGAAGGAAGCGCGCGCCATAGCGGGCGACCTGGTCCACGATGCGATCGAGCTGAATCGATTCCGCCAGGACGTAGCTCAGCTCCTGGAGGGAGAAAAGCTCGCTGATCCGGCGGTCGAGTTGGCGGGCTGCCTCGAGGCGGCTGGCCTCCGCACTCGCGGCCTGGCGGTCGAGCCGGCGGAGGGCGAGCCACGCACCGAGGCTCAGGATGACGATCGCGCCGGCGGCGACCGGGCGGTCGGTGGCAAGCGCGACGCCGACCGTGGCCGCGATCGCGATGGTCGCGACGGCGGTGGAGGACGGCGAGCGGAGGTGGGGTGCTGACACGGCGACACCTCGGGAGGGACAGTCCGGAATCTCGCCGACGGTTGAGTTGACAGGCAAGGGAAATGGGAGTAGCCTGTTAGGGAATGATGTTGCAGTTGATTCTCATTCGCAGTTACAACACCAATAGACTAGGGCCGGACGCGGCCACCGCCCCTAACCCCGAACCCGCCTGACCGACGGACACCCTCAATGCCCCGCTCCGTGATCTGTCTGGCCTGTCTCCTGTTCCTTCCAAGCCTCGCGGTCCCTCTCCGGGCCCAGATCCCCGGCTTCGGAGCCATAGCGGGCCACGTGACGAGCCCGGACGGCCCCGTCGCCGAGGCGACGATCCGCCTTCTCGGCCCGGATCGCCATACCACGACCGGTCGCGACGGGGCATACCGGCTCGACGACGTGGCCCCGGGCGCATACACGCTCGAAGTCTCGGCGGCGTCATTCGTCACGTTCCGTCGCCCGGTCGTGGTTCGCGCCGACGTCGTCGATACCGTCGACGTGAGTCTCAACCCTCGGGTGGAGCGACTGCGGGAGGTCGAGGTCACGGCCACGCGTCCGCCCCCCGCCGCCGTCTCTGTGATGCCGGACATCGAGGACGGAGTCCTCCTCGTCGGGAAGAAGACCACCGTCCTCACGCTCGATAGTCTCAACGTCAACAGCACGCTCAACGTGACGCGGCAGGTGCTTGGCCGGGTACCCGGGCTCACGGTCTCGGAGACCGGAGGGCAGGGGTTCCCGTCGAACGGCATCGGCTTCCGCGGCCTCAATCCGACGCAGTCCACCGAGGTGAACGTTCGCCAGGACGGGATCAACATCGCCGCGGATCCGTACGGCTACCCCGAGGTCTACTTCGTTCCGCCCGCGGAAGCCTTGGATCGGGTCGAGCTGGTGCGCGGCGCCTCCGCGCTGGCGTACGGCTCGCAGTTCGGCGGCATGGTCAACTACGTGATCCGCGACGGCCAGGCCGGGCAGTCGCCGACGATGCGGGCCCGTCTCACCGGAGGCAGCTACGCCACGGCCGATGCCTTCGGTGATCTGAGCGGCGGCATCGGCCCGGTCACGTACTACAGCTTCGTCCAGTTCCAGAGCCAGCAGGGGTGGCGCCCGAACGGCGATTCGCGCCAGCTCACGGGCTTCGGCCGGTTGCGTTGGCAGGCCAACGATCGGCTTCGCCTCTCCCTCGAGTACACGCTCTTCCGGAACCGCATTCACATGCCCGGCGGGCTCAGCAACGACGAATTCAACGCCGACCCGCAGGCCTCGTTCCGCTCGCGGAACTGGCTCGGGAGCCCGTGGAACCTCGTGTCCCTCAACGCCGACTACGCCATCGCCCCGAGCCTCAATTTCCGGACGACGGTGTGGGGGAACTTCAGCCAGCGGTATCTGGTCTGGCGCAACGAGGACGGGGGTGCCGAGGCCCCCGACGTCATCGATCCCGGCACCGGCGCGTTCACGCCTCGCGAGGTCGAGCGCGAGGTGTTCACCAACGGCACCCTCGAGTCCCGGCTCACGTACGGCTACAGCCTGTTCGGCCGCCAGGCGACGCTTGCTGCCGGGGTCCGTGTGTTCGAGGGGCGGATGCACCGGCAGGAGGGCGGTCCCGGGTCGACCGGATCCGATTTCGACATGACCCTCTACGGCGGTGACTACGAGAACGACATCGTCTTCAAGAACTTCAACGTCGCCGCCTACGCCGAGCAGGCGATTCCGCTGGGGTCGCGGGTGACGGTGACGCCGGGCATCCGGGTCGAATATCTGCGATCGACCGCCGCCGGTCACACCGACACCGTCTTCGCGCCGGTTCCCCGGACCCGCACTTTCCCGCTGCCGGGCGTGACCCTCGCGATCCGGACGTCTCCCACTACGTCGATCTATGGCGACGCCACGCGGGCCTATCACCCGGTGGACTACTCCTCGATCACGCCCTTCGCCACCGTGTCGCGGGTGGATCCGAACATCCACGACGCCCGCGGACTGAGCGCGGATCTGGGCTGGCGTGGGCAGCTGGCGGACGGCGTCGTGTTCGACGTGGGTGGGTTCTGGATCCGCTACGCGGACCGGATCGGGCTGGTCTCCGGCGCCGACGCGAACGGCACGCCGTTCACCATCCGCACCAACGTCGCCACGAGCGTGCAACGGGGTCTCGAGGCGTATCTCGAGCTGCAGCCCTTCCGCCTCATCGGCGTCAAGGGACTGGGCGGCCTGTCGGTCTTCGACGCCTTCGCGTTTACCGATGCCAGGTATGTGAAGGGACCATTCGACGGGAACGACGTCGAATACGCGCCGCGTTACGTCAACCGACTGGGGGTGACCTATGCGCGCATGGCGGTGTCAGGGACGATTCAGGTCTCGAACATCAGCCGCCAGTTCGGCGATGCCAACAACACGATCTCCAGCTCCGACCCCGATGTCGGCGTCATCCCCGCATACCACGTGGTTGACGTCTCCGCGCGGGTGCGGCTCAACGCGAAGTATCAGATCTCCGGTGGCGTCAATAACCTGGCCGACGCGCACTACTTCACTCGCCGGACGGACGAGTACCCGGGACCGGGGATCATCCCGTCCGCCGGCCGCAGTCTCTACCTCTCTGTTGGTGCGAGTTTTTGACCCAGGCTCACGAGGGCGAGGATGGACGCGCCGAGGTCGGCGATGCCCTCGCCGGAGCGGGCGCTCGTGAGCTGGACCTGGTCCTCCGGGAGGGCCAGTGCCTGAGCGATGGTCCGCGCCCTCTCGCGCTGCGCCGAGCGTCCAAGCTTGTCCGCCTTAGTCAGGACCGCGAGGACAGGCCGCCCGCTGTCCACCAGCAGCTCCTGCATCTCCAGATCGCTGTCGGATGGGTCGTGTCGGGCGTCGAGGAGCCACGCGACGCCGGCGAGCGCCTGGCGTTCCCGCAGGTACCGGGTCACCAGCGTCCGGTAGCTCGCGCGGGCGGCTTTGGCCGCGCGAGCGAAGCCGTAGCCCGGCAGATCGACGAGGTAGAACGAGGGCAGCCGAAAGGCGTTGAGGAGGGTGGTCTTGCCCGGCGTCGCGCTCACGCGCGCGAGCCCTTTGCGCCCGGTGAGCGCATTGAGGAGGCTGGACTTTCCGACGTTGGATCGCCCGATGAAAGCGATTTCGGGCAGGACGGGCTCGAGGCGTACGAGCGGATCGGGGAAGCTGCCGACGAATTCGATGGGCAGGTCGGCGAGACCGCCCGTGCTGCGTTGACCGGCGGGGGTCAAGCTTCCCGCTTGGTCCTCGGCCGTTCGGTCACGACGAGGGGAGGCACGCCTTCGGCGATCGATTCCTTGGTGATGACGACCTCGCGCACGTCGTCCCGCGTGGGCAGGTCGAACATGATGTCGGTCATCATCGTCTCGAGGATCGAGCGGAGTCCGCGCGCTCCGGTGCCGCGCTTGAGCGCCTTCTCGGCGACGGCGCGGAGCGCCTCATTGTCGAAAGTCAGGCCCACGCTTTCCAGCTCGAACAGCTTCTTGTACTGCTTGGTGAGCGCGTTCTTCGGCTCGACCAGAATCCGCATCAGCGCTTCCTCGTCGAGGGCCTCGAGCGAGACCACGACGGGCAAGCGGCCTACCAGCTCGGGGATCAGCCCGAAACGGAGCAGGTCGTCCGGCTCGACCTCGGCGTAGGGATTCTTCTTGTCCAGCTCGGTGCCCGGCCCGCGACCCGCGCTGCTGAAGCCGATCTGCTGCCGTCCGGTGCGAGCCTGGATGATCTTGTCGAGCCCGTCGAATGCGCCGCCGCAGACAAACAGGATGTCCTTCGTGTTGATCTGGATGTACTCCTGCTGTGGATGCTTCCGGCCGCCCTGGGGCGGCACCGAGGCCACCGTGCCCTCGAGGATCTTGAGGAGCGCCTGCTGCACGCCCTCGCCCGAGACATCCCGGGTGATGCTCGGATTCTCCGACTTGCGCGCGATCTTGTCGATCTCGTCGATGTAGACGATGCCCCGCTCGCACTCCGCCACGTTGAAGTCGCCGGCCTGGAGCAGGCGCACCAGGATGTTCTCGACGTCCTCGCCGACGTACCCGGCCTCGGTGAGGGTGGTGGCATCGGCGATGGTGAAGGGGACGTCGAGAATGCGGGCGAGGGTCTGGGCGAGCAGCGTCTTGCCGACGCCGGTGGGGCCGAGGAGGAGGATGTTCGACTTGTCCAGCTCGACGTCGGCCTCGCGGCCATTCGACGCGTTGATCCGCTTGTAGTGATTGTAGACGGCGACGGCGAGGGTGCGCTTGGCCCGCTCCTGCCCGATCACGTACTGGTCCAGCACGTCCTTGATTTCGGTGGGCGTGGGGACCTGGGTGATGCTGTCCGCGACCTCCCGCTCTTCGTCCTCGGCGAGGATCTCGTTGCAGAGCGTGATGCACTCGTTGCAGATATAAACCGACGGGCCGGAGATGAACTTCCGGACCGAAT
>DATBQV010000255.1:0-4010 GCA_036560625.1 Gemmatimonadales bacterium | reverse complement strand
CTGCCACTGGTCCGGCCGCGCCAGCCGGCCGCGCGACTCCGAGGGGAACTCGACCCCGGTGGGGCTGCCGAATCCGAAGTCCCGCAGCACGCCGAACTGCTCCTCCGGCGACAGACGTTGCGCGAACTTCGACATGGCGATGTTGCTGGACACCTGGATGGCCTGCGCGAGCGTGAGCAGCCCGGGGTGTCGGTGTGCGTCGGTGATCCGGCGGGTCTTGCCCCGCGCGTTCACCGGCATGAGCCACTCGCCGTTCTCGCCGCTCACCGCATCAGTGCTGTCTACCCGCCGGAAGGCGAGCAGCGCTGCCGCGGTAAAGAGCTTGGCGGTCGAGCCCGGCTCGAACGGGTCGGTAAAGGTCGAAGCCCGGCTCGCGCCACCCGCCAGCTTGGACGCCAGTGCCAGCAGCTCGCCGGTCGCGGGGTCGAGAAAGACGATGTCGCCGCCCTCCGCCTTCATCTCCGTCAGCGCATCGTCCAGCCCCCGCTCGGCGATTTCCTGGAGCCCCGCGTCCAACGCGAGCCACACGTCCTGGCCCGCCACCGGCTCGCGCACGAGGCGCGAGGGAGAATCGTATCGGCGCCCGGCCCGATCCTTGAGCAGCACCGCTTCACCGGGTTCGCCGGTGAGCACCGAATCGAGCGACAGTTCCAGACCCGACCCGCCGCCGGCCGTCTCCGGCGACAGGCCGCCGATGATGGGCCGGGCCAGATCACGCGCGGGGTAGAAGCGCAGGAACTCACCGTCCAGGTGCACACCCTTCACGCCCCGAAGCAACTGCACTTGCGTGGCGGTATAGGGGCCATGCCAGTAGGCCCACTTCTTCCGCGCGAGGTCACGCTCGACGTCGGCGGCCGGCACCGAGAGCTGCGCCGCCAGCAGGCGTACAGCGGAACGGCGATCCGCCAGCTCGTTCGGCGCGACGCCGACGTGATAGAACTCCTGAGTGACCGCGAGCGGGACCCCGTTCCGGTCGTACAGCGTGCCGCGACGGGCGGGCAGCACGGCGCGCTCGGTGCGCTGAGCCTCCGCCTCGTGTGACCACCGGGCGCCCTGGGCAAGCTGAAGCTGGGCGGCACGCGCGACGACCGCCGTGATGCCGACGGCGAAGCAGAACTGGATCGCGGCGATGCGGGCGGCGGGCTTTGCCATTCAGCGTTTGTTGCGGTCGGCCGGGCCGGAAGGCACGGCGAACAGAATGAACTCCTTGTCGGCCGGCAGGTGCAGGCCGAGATCACGCTCGGCCTTGGGGACCAGGACCTGACGGCCGGATGCTTCGCGGATGCGTCGCTCCAGGTCGGCCCGCCGCGCCTCGAGCGCGGTGCGCTGTTCCCGAAGCTCGCCGACCCGCCGTGCCTCCTTGAACGCCGCCGTCTGACGGGCCACGACGACCGCGGCAACGAGCAGGAAGAGGAGCAGCCAGAGCAACAGCCAGTGGCGGCCCTTAACCTTCATCGGTCACCCGGAAGATGCGCAGCTTGGCGCTCCTCGCGCGCGGGTTTGCCGCGACCTCCGCCGCATCGGCCGGAATCCCCTTCCTCGGCTCGACCCGGCCGAAGGCGCGGCCTCGGCAGGTGCAGACGGGCTGGCGCGGCGGGCAGACGCACTCGCGGCTCCAGTCCTGGAACGCGTGCTTCACCACGCGATCCTCGCCCGAATGATAGCTGATCACGGCCAGACGGCCGCCTGGCACCAGCGCCGCGCGGAACTCCGGGAGGGCGCGCTCGAGTCCGCCGAGCTCGTCGTTCACCGCGATCCTGACCGCCTGGAAGATGCGCGCGAAATCCGCCGGCCCGGATCGGGGGCCGAGCACGGCCCGGATCGCGTTCACCAGGTCGTCACTCGTGGCGAACGGCTGGCGGGTCCGCCGGCGCACGACCGCCCTGGCGAGGGCTCGGCCTCTCGGCTCGTCCGCCCAGTCGCGAAACACCTGCGCGAGTGTGGCCTCATCGGCGTTGTTCAGGAAGTCGGACGCTCCGGCGCCCGTCGGGCCCATGCGCATATCCAGCGGCGCACCGGGGCGAAAGCTGAACCCGCGAACGTCCTCGTCGAGCTGCCGGGAGGAGACGCCCAGGTCGAGCAGGATCAGGTCAGGCCGGAAGGCGGCAACGGCCGCGAGCGCCTCGTCGGACGCGTAGGCCGCCTCGAGATAGTCGATGCCCGCGGCACCCAGTCGCCGCCGCGCGGTCGCGATCGCGTCGGGATCACGATCGATCCCCAGCACCCGCGCGCCCGCGGCAAGCAGCGCCTCCGCGTGCCCCCCATCGCCCAGCGTCGCGTCGACCGCCCGGGCCGGGTGGCCGACGGCGGAGAGCAAGGGGGAGAGGAGGACGGGAGTATGGTAGGGAGACATCTCGGGCATACGAACAGTAAACGGTGAACGGTGAACGGTGAACGGTGGTGATAAGAAAAGTGAACGGTGAACAGGGATATGCCCTATCCACCGTTCACCGTTCACCTTTCACCGCTATTCACGGGGCTGACGGGGCTCGAACCCGCGACCTCCGCAGTGACAGTGCGGCACTCTAACCAAGCTGAGCTACAGCCCCTCCGAAGCGGGGTCAATATAGGTACCCCGCATGCGGGCAGGAAGCCCCCTACTTGCAGTACGCCTTCATCATAGACGCCACGCGCGGCTTGTACTTGGCGATGATGCCGAGGTTCCGGGTGGCGACCTCGGGGTTCGCGCTTTGGCCGGCCGTGAGCGACTTCTCCGCTTCGTCGAGGAGGCCGCTCTCCTGCTTGGCCAGGTCGCACGACTTCTGCTTCTCCGCCTGCGGGTCCACCTGCGGGACCTGGAGCAAGGTCGCGAGTCCGAGGAGGTAGTTGGCCGCCGGGAACACCTTGCCCTGCGGATTCGCGTAGCCCACCGCCGACCGCAACAGCTCAGCCGCGCCGGCGTAGTCGGGCGGGGTGTCCTGCAGGAGAGGCGCCGCTGCCTGATAGAGCAGCGCGGCCACGTTCTCCTTGGCGGAGGCATCGCCCTTCTGCGCCGCCAACTGGATCAGCGGCAACGCATCCTTGGGCCGCTTGGCGGTGATCATGGCCTGCGCCACCTCCAGCGCGGGCGACACGTCGCTCGGGTTCGCGGCGACGAGCCGCTGCGCCACGGCGGCGCTGCTGTCGAGCTGGCCGCTGAGCGAGTACGCCTTTTCCAGCGACGCCAAGAGGGTCACGTTGTTCGGGTACCGCTTGGTGGCGATCTTGGCCCACTTGAGCAGCCGGGCCGTGTCCGGTTGCTGCTGGGCGGCCACGGTAATCTTGGTGAAGAACAGCGTGTCGGCCTTGGTCGAGTCGATCGCGTACCCCTGCTCCAGCGCGTCGATGGCGCACTTGAAATCACTGAGGAAGAGGCAGGCGTTGCTCTTCAGGTCGTAGAAGTCGGGGTTGTAGGGATCGTTCTTGATGCCCGAGTCCGCGATCTCCTTGGCGATGTCGGGCTTGTTCGCGTTGAGGAAGTACTTGAAGGCCTGCTCGCGCAGCTTCTGGTTGGTGGGCGCCACCACGAGCAGCTGCCGGAAGGTGGCCAGCACGTTGGCGGTGTCGTTCTGGGCCTGGTACTGCTCCGCCAGGTTGGACCACGCCAACAGGCTGAACGGATCGCTCTTGGCCGCCGCCTGGAAGTGCTTGATCGCGTCCTTGTTGTCTTTCTTGCCGAGCGAGATCTGGGCCAGGCAGTACTCGGCGAGGCCGTTGCCCGGGTATTGCTTGAGCGCCTTGTTCGCCGACTCCGCCGCTTTGTCCGGCTTGGCCGAGCGCTGGTCGATGCAGGCCTTCGCGTCCGGTAGCGACTTGTAGGCCAGCTCCAGCCGCTCCGCCACCCGCCCGCCAAGATCGGTCAGCGTCAGCGTCTCCTGCGGCACCGTCACGGCGCTTCCGGCCTCGTCGTTCACGCCGGCGAGCCGCCCCTGCGCCGTGTACCCGTTGCCGCTGCGGGTCAGCGTGGAGGTCACGAGCACCTTGGCCTGCACGCTCTTGGCCAGCGTGGTGGCGAGCGTCGGGCTCAGGAT
>DATBQV010000254.1:0-6437 GCA_036560625.1 Gemmatimonadales bacterium | reverse complement strand
AGCAGCGCCAGCCATCCGGTGGCGCAGACCCAGGGGAAGTTGCCCAGCCGCATCGTGAGGCCGAGCCCCGTGTGGAAACCGATGAACGCCAGCGCGATGCCCAGGCGGACGGCGCCGCCGAGGAACGGACAGAAGACGAGGAGCGGCCCACCCAGCTCCAGCGCCACCGTCCCGAACGTCATCAGTTGCAGGAGACGGGGGAACTGGAGCAGCCAGGTTCCTAGCGGCGTCGCGAACTGCGCGAGGCTCAACGCGTAGTAGATGGCCGACCCTTCGCTGATCCAGACCGGATGCCATTTGGCGATCGCGGCGAACCAGTAGAGACAACAGAGCTGGAAGACGAAGCCGAGGCTACCGCCGGAGAGATAGAGCGGCTTGGCGGTCGGCGCCGTGGGGTTGAGCGCGCGGTCGAGCGAGAATCGCGCGTTCAGCGGCAGGAACATGCTCCAGAACAGGAGCAGCCGCTCGACATCGTCGCCGCCCTGCAGGATGACCGGGTTACGGGCTTGCATGGAGCAGAGGAGCAGCCAGGAGCCGATGCTGCAGAGCCGGGTCCGGTAGCCGACCAGAAACCCAAAAGCGAGCACGATGGCGACGAGCAGGATCGCGAGCTGCACGAGGTACTGGCCGCTCATGAGATGAAGACTCACACCCCATGGATTGCCGAACTCGTTGATCAGCGCGTCGCGGGGGAGGATGCCGGCATCGGTGTAGAAATCGTTGACTTGGGGAAGGTGACCGAGCAGGTCGACCAGGAGGCAGGTACCGAACACGACGCGGAAGAGCGCGAGCGATCGGACGTCGACGGCGAGCATGTGCCACCAGCGCCAGCCGTCCAAGGCCGTCGGCGCCGAGTCGGCCTTCGGGAGCCCGGACTCACCCGTTGCGGTCATTCGCGCTCCACCCCGTTCAGGAACGCGCGCCATTCGTCCGATTCGGCGACCCGCTTGATGATCCGTCCCCGTTCCGTCAGGAAGCCCCGCAGGTAGTCGCCCAGCAGAAGGCGCTCCACGGCCCAGCCGATGGGTCCGAACCGCGCGGCGAACCGGCAGGTGTCGGTCATCAGCGTGCCGCCGAGCTCAGACGTGAACGTGTGATCGTGAATGAAAGACCGGAACGCGCCCCGCACCATTTCGTCCCGGAAATGCTCCGGCCAGGTGTAGGCGGTGATGCGACTCGTCAGCTCCTGCCAGACGCCGAAGTGCCGGCCGCGCCAGGTCACCTCCTGGCCCGGGCCGATCAGCCCGCTTGTCACGCCGGCCACCGCGGTCTCTCCTGTCGGGGCGGCGGTACGGACGTGCAGATCGATACTCCGGGCAAGATCGAAACATCGGGCGCGGGGCGCCCGCATGTGCGTGTGTACTTCCAGGGTCAGCACAGCCCCGCCTGGGCGCGCGCGGCGCGCCTCAGGGAAAGATCCCGAGCTGCTCGTAGCTGAGCGCCACCTTGTCGATGGCCAGGATCATCGCCGCGGTGCGCAAGTTCACCTTGCCCTGCTCCCGCTTCCAGATGGCCCGGACCGGATGGTAGGCGCTGATCATCGTCTCCTCCAGCCCGGAGTTTACCAGGTCCTCCTCGCTTGCGCCGTGGGTGATCCGCTCGATTTCCTCATTGGTGAACTGGCGACCGGTGACGCCTTCGACCGCATGCAGCAGCCGGCCGTAGGCGCCCTGCTCGAACCGCTTCTGCATCCGGCCGAACCGGACGTGCCCGAGGTTCTTCACCCACTCGAAGTAGGAGACGGTGACGCCGCCGGCGTTGATGAACGTGTCCGGGACGACCATCACGTTCCGGCGGGCGAGAATCGCGTCCGCCTCGGGGGTCGTCGGACCGTTGGCGGCCTCGACCACGATCCTGGCCTTGATCCTCGGCGCGTTGTCGGCGGTGACCTGCCGCTCCAGCGCGGCCGGAATGAGAATGTCGCAGTCCAGCTCCAGCGCGTCCTCCCGGCGGGCCAGGTTGGTGGCGCCGGGGAAGTCCATGAGGCTCCGGCGTTCCCGGCGGTAGGCCATCACCTTCTCGAGATCCAGGCCCTTCGGGTTCGCGATCCCGCCTTCCGCTTCGGCGAAACCGACGAGCACCGCGCCGCCCTCCTGAAAGAACTTGGCCGCGAAGTATCCGACGTTGCCCAGACCCTGGATCACCACCCGCTTGCCCTCGATCCCGGTCGAGAGCCCCAGCGGCTTCATGTCCTCTGCCACGCTCACGATTTCCCGGGTTCCGAAGAACACTCCGCGGCCGGTGGCCTCGGTACGCCCGCGAATGCCGCCCTGACTCACCGGCTTGGCCGTGACGCAGCCGAGCGCGTCCAGCTCGCCGGGGCGGAGCTGGGTGTACGTGTCCGCCACCCAGGCCATCTCCCTTGGCCCGGTTCCGACGTCCGGGGCGGGCACGTCGAGCCCGGGTCCGATGAAGTTCTTGCGCACCAGCTCGAAGACGTAGCGCCGGGTGATCCGCTCCAGCTCGTCCGCTGAGTAGCTCTTCGGATTGAGGCGGATGGCCCCCTTGGCGCCCCCGAACGGCACGTCGACGAGCGCGCACTTGTAGGTCATGAGCGCGGCGAGGGCCTGCACTTCGTCGGCGTCGACGTCGAGCGCGAACCGGATCCCCCCTTTGCAGGGGAGCTTGTGGTGGCTGTGCTGCGCCCGCCACGCGTGCATTACCTCGATGCGCCCATCGTCGCGCTTCACGGGGAAGCTGGTGTAGAAGAGGTTCTTGCAGGCCTTGATGTTGGCCAGGAGGGTGGCATCGTGCTGGGTGAACCCGGCGGCGCGGTCGAAGGCCTGGTTCACCTGCTCCAGAAAGCTCGCGCCCACGGACATGGGCAGCTCCTGACAGGGTTGGGGTGGAGAGTGATAGCCGGGGCGCGAGCGTCCCGCTAGGGGGCGGACGCCGGCGCCCCATAACCGCGGGCCATGGCGGTAGCCGCCAGCACCATGAGCACCACCAGCACCGCCTGGAGGGCGCTGATCCTGGCGAAGCGGACGGCCGCTCGTGTATCGGGCGTCCGTCCGTGTGCCACGGTTGCTCGCCAGCGGATGAGGGAGATCATCGGGCCCAGCTCGAGAAGCAGAATGAGCCCGAGCAGGCCCATCTCCGCGGCGAACACTCGGCGCAGGCCGGCATCATCCAGCGGCTGGCCGAGCGCGCGTCCCCGCGCCCAGACGGACCCGAGCCCGATCCCCAGCGCGAGCAGGTGGACCGCGGCGAAGAGCCAGCGGCCGAGCGCGGAATGCATGGCCGCCTGGCGCCGACTCTAGTGGTGGTTGTCGAACTCGATGCCGGCTTCCGTCTCCTTGATGGCGTCATCCACGAGCGCGATCGCTTTGACCCGATGGCCGCCCTTGTCCGGCACGGCCTTGTCCAGATGCATCCGGGCGGCGCGAAGTGACGTCAGGGCCTCTTTCATGTGGGGTTGGGGCACGAGCCCTTCCGCTGTGACGCGGCGGGGTATCAGGGAGAGGCCCAAAGGCAGCGTGGCGAGAAAGGCGACAACCGAGCGGCGGGAAGAGAGCAGGGACATGGGGTCCTCCGGGAACGATTGAGACGGTTGATGGAAATCGGGCCGGCCTCGGACGACTCGGTGGATGGTCGAATGTTACGCTGACGGGGCCCGGCGGGTCCACTGGCAGCTCCGCTCGCCGTCCAGACCGTTTCCGTGGCGCCGTCCGGCCGGATCTCCACCAGGTTATCCGCGGCGCTCACCAGCGCGACCTTCACGCCGTTCTTGAGGAAGCTGCAGTGGTTGGCCCGGTCGGCGACGAACGCGTCGGCGCCGCGGGCGTTGTAGTCGTTACTGAGCCCCAGCGCGACTCCCTGCGTGAACAACATCAGACCCAGCCCGATGGCGGCCGCTCGCATGACGCTTCTCCCGGAGTTAGCGCAGCTCGACCTGCCCGCGCGGCGTTTCGAGCGTCGCGATCAGGGCCGGCTCCGAGCCCAGCCGAACCTCCAGACCCACGCCAAGCCGTAACAACTGTGCCGCAATTCGGTCACCGCCGGGGTGCTCCGCCCGCAATCCGACGAGCGTCGCCTCGTGCGGAGCCGCGCCCGCTGGGTGCGGGGTTGCGCCCCAGTCGATGAAAAAGGGCACGATGCCGTCAGCCACGAGCGGTTGGGGATCGGTGAGCCGCCAGGCCAGGACCGTTCCGTCGGGACGGCGCCGGCTGCCGGCGCGCACCGGACCAAGGGGAAGGCCCACTCCGCGGGCGGCCACGACCAACTCATCCAGCCCGCTCGACTTGGCGGCCCAGGTAATCAGGCACGGCTCCCGAAGGGTGTCGATGCCGAACCAGCGGGGCCTCGGAGGGGAAGGCTGACTCGGGTCGGGGGCCACGATCTCGAGATACACCGCCGGGCCGAGGGGGATGATCGCGTTCCAGGTCCCTTCGTCCGGATGCCGGCCGCCCGGCGCGGCTCGGACCCCGAGGCGTCGCGCCAGGTCGGCGATGGCGGGCTCAAGGGCGGGAGCGGCGTAGACCAGGTGGTCGACGTGCGAAAGGGGGCTACGAGTCGGGCGGGATGACGGTGGCGGCACAGGCTTCACAGATCCCGTGCGTCGTGCGGGCATGATGTTGCCGGACCAGGAACTGCTCCATGCTGAGCCACTCATCCCCCTCCCGCACTCGGCGACACCAGGCGCACATCACGACCAGGGACTCAAGGTACTCGATCCGCCGGAACGCACTGCGCGTAACCGCGACGACCGCGGCGCCGAGCAGGATGGTCAGCAGGGACTCGAAGATCCACTCGGCCAGCTGCGGCACGGTGCGGGGCGCGCCGAACAGGACGTGCGGCAGGTCGATCAGCTCGTCCAGCCAGAGGATCGTGGCGACGAGCAGGAAGGCGACCGCCTCGAGCCACAGGATCCGGCCGAACACGTCGCGACGAACGACCATGGCTCATCTCCGGGAAGGGGCGGTCGGGCAGGGCCGCCTTACCCCATTACGCTCAGCCGGCCGGGCGTGCTGCCCTGATTCGCCCCGGCGCGAGTTGACGTAGGGCTCATGGCACCGTACATTTAACCATATGGTTAAATCATCGCCGTATGATCTCGACCGCGTCTTCCACGCGCTGGGCGATCCCACGCGCCGGGTCATTCTCCGGGACCTCGCGGGGCGGGAGCGCACGGTGACCCAGCTTGCCCGGCCGTTCCGAATGTCGCTGGTCGCCGTCTCCAAGCACCTGAAGGTGCTGGAGCGCGCCCGGCTCATCCAACGCCGCAAGAACGGAAGCTTCCACTATCTCCGCCTCAACCCGGAGGCGTTGCTGTCGGCGGAGGAGTGGCTCCGGCACTACGAGCAGTTCTGGCACCCGCGACTCGACTCCCTCAAGCATCTTCTGGAAGAGGAGGCACCGTGACATCGGCTCAGGCACAGACGTCGTTACGCATGACCCGGCTCATCAAGGCCAAGCGAGAAAAGGTCTTCGAAGCCTGGACCCGGCCCGAGATCATCCAGCAGTGGATGGGGCCCGGGCCCGTCACCGTCACCCGGGTCTTGGCGGACGCGAAGGTCGGCGGCAGCTATCGCCTTGAGATGGAAAATGCCGGGACGAAGTATGTGACGTTCGGCGAGTACCTGGAGGTTGTGCCCAATCGGAAGCTCGTCTTTACCTGGGGCTGGGAAGGCCCAAACCGCTACGAGACGCGCGTCACCGTCCTGCTCGAGGATCGGGATGGCGGCACCGAGCTGACTCTGATCCACGAGCGGTTCGCCAACGCGGAAGACATGGGACACCATGAGCACGGCTGGATCGGCAGTCTGGAGAAGCTGGCCGCGGCAGTCGAGCGATAGGCAGCCTCAGGCGTGGGCTGCTCCCGCCAGCTTGAGAACCGTGTTCCAGTTCCGTCCGGTGCTCCGGGTGCCGAGCTTCTTCTCCAGCAACGCGGCGGTCAGCCGTGACCGGCCGACGCCGTCGGGGTAGACGATGTAGGCCGTTCGGCCATCGGCGCGAACGGTCTCCCGCCCCCGGATCGCCTCCCCCAGCGCCCGGACGTCACCGGCGGCGGGCGCATGCTTGAGGCACATCACGAGGAGCCGCGCCGGATCGCGCCGGGCCTCCTCCGGGAACGGATTGCCCGCGACGATCGCCGCCCACTCGGCGGCGCTCCGCACGAAGAAGTCGGTCTCGAGCCCGAGCCGCTTGACAGCCTCGGCTTCGAGTGTGCGCTCGATCGCCGCCGAACTGCGAGCGTCGCTCCGAAACACGAGGTTGCCGCTCTGGAGCAGGGAGCGCGGCTCGTGGAATCCGAGCTGCGAGAGGAAATCACGCAGGTCCGCCATGGCCACCAGCTTGCGACCGCCGACATTGATGGCCCGGAGCAACGCGATGTGGACCGTCACGAAGCGGCGGGCGGCGAGCCTGATCGCTCGACGGCGACCCAGATCTCGAGTCCGCCGCCATCCGCGTCGTACACCTCGAGGTCGGCGGTGAAG
>DATBQV010000253.1:0-1767 GCA_036560625.1 Gemmatimonadales bacterium | reverse complement strand
AAGGCGATCAGCGGGTTCAGGTTCACGATCCCGCAGAGGATCGCGAGCACCGGCAGGAAGACGCAGAGCCCGCTGAGCCCCACGAGCCCGAACTTCCACACCCGCGCGGATCCGGGGACATCGAAGAAGAGTGACCGAAGGTGACGCAGGTAGAGCAGCCCCTGGCGGGCCGTCGCCTTGCTCACCCCCTCAGCGCGAGCGGCCTGAGTGACTGGGACATCGACCACGCGGAGGTCGGGCACGCACACGAGCAACTCGAGGAGGATCTTGAAGCCGACCGGCCGGAACTCGATCCCGTCGATCAACGCGCGGCGGCAGAGGAAGTAGCCGGAGAGCGGGTCCGAGCTCTGGCGCGCCTCCTTGAACAGCAGGCGCGCCACGATCGTCGCTTCGCGGCTCACCAGCCGACGCACCGGCGTGCCGAGGCCCTCGTGGCTCCCGCCGGGCGCGTACCTGCTCGCGACCACGAGGTCCGCGCCGCCCTCGGCCTCGGCGAGGAGCTGCGGGATGAGCTCCGGCGGGTGCTGGAGGTCGGCGTCCATGACGCAGACGTACAACCCGCGAGCCATGTGCAGCCCGGCGACGACGGCGGTGCTCAGACCACCCTTGCGGTCGGCGCCCTGGCGCAGCAGGCAGCGGACCGAGGGGTTGGACTGTGCGAGGTCGAGGAGCAGATCCCCGGTGGTGTCGTCGCTGTCGTCGACGAAGCAGATCTCGAACGGCGTTCCGGCGAGGGCGGTGGTGACCCTGTCCACCAGGGGCTGGACGTTGTCCGCCTCGTTGCGCGTGGGAACGACCAGGCTGACGACTGGCGCGCCGCCGCGCGGCCGTTCGGGAGTCACCGGCAAAGGATAGGCGTGAATCGCCGCTCAGAGGTTGGCCGCGACGAGAAGCGCGATGAGGATGAAAAGGAGCACCGCGTCCGGCAGCATCGCCAGGGCGACTGCGACAAAGGGCGTCACGTCGAACACCGCCTGCACTGCCAGCGCGGTCAGGTAGAGGAACCACGCCAGCAACGGCAGCGTGAGCCATGCGATCAGCGACTCGGCGGCCGTGCTGGCCCCGGCGGCGGCCTCGAACACGGAGAGAACGCCGTAGGCGATCCAGGGGATGAACGTGAACCCGCTCACGGCGAGATACGGACGCCACCGTCCGGAGCGGTGTGACAGCCCCGCCGCGGCATCGATGATCAGCGCAGCCGCGCCCCAGTACACGAGAAAGAGGATGGGGAGCAGCAGCGATGCCACGGTTCCCGGCCCGCCGCCACCGCCGATCTGGTTGGCGAGCAGTCCGAGCGCGAGGGCCACGATGCCACTCCCCACGACGGCGGCGAACCCCGGAACGAGGCGCGGCGAGCCCGCAAGTCCGGCGAACGTGCTTCTCGGCCGGACCACGACCCCGATCACCGTCACGGGCACCACGGTAGACGAAGGATCGGCGTTGTGAGCCTGCGCCGGGGACTCCTGCCCGACCCTGGTATACTAGCTTAGGTCAATCTGACCTAAACCCAGGGACCCCGTGAAACCGGGGACAGATGGCGGGATGATCACAGCAGAGCGGGACGTTGCGACGGAGGCCCGGGCGAGAGTTCTCGACCGGATCGAGCGGTTGCGGAGCGACCGCAACGCGGTGATCCTGGCGCACAACTATCAGCGCCCCGAGGTTCAGGATCTCGCCGATGTCGTCGGCGACTCGCTCGGCCTTTCGCAGCCGGCGGCGGAACCCGACGCCTCGGTGATCGTCTTCTGTGGCGTCCTCTTCATGGCC
>DATBQV010000252.1:0-7483 GCA_036560625.1 Gemmatimonadales bacterium | reverse complement strand
CTGGGCCGGCCGTTGCCCCTCGCGAACGCGCTCCGGCGGCTGGATGCCCTGGCGCGCCAGATCCCCATGGACGTGGCGCCCGCCGCCGCGCCGCTTGCGCAAGTGAACCCGCTCGCAGCCCACGGAGGCGGCATGCTCAAGTTGTTCAGCACCCATCCCCCCACCGAGGAGCGGGTGGCCCGGCTCGAAGCGATGGCGGCGGCCCGCTAATTGGGATCCTACCAGCCGGGCCTCTGGCTGGGCTTCGCCGCCCTGGTCGCGGTGCTGATGGCCGTCGACCTGGGGGTCCTCAACCGACGCGCCCATACGCTCGGCTTTGCCGAAGCCCTGCGGTGGTCGGGGGGCGTGGTGGCGCTAGCGGTCGCGTTCGGGGGGGTCGTCTTCTGGCAGGAGGGCAGCCGCGCGGCGCTGGAGTTCTACACCGGGTACCTCGTCGAGGTCTCGCTCAGCGTCGACAATCTCTTCGTCTTTATTCTGATCTTTGCCTACTTCGGCGTCCCGGCCGAGGCTCGACCCAAGGTGCTGAAGTGGGGAATCCTCGGCGCGATCGTGATGCGCTTCATCATGATCGCGCTGGGCGCCGTGCTGCTCCAGCGGTTCGAATGGATCATCTGGGTGTTCGGCGGGATCCTGATCATTACCGGCATCAAGGTGTGGAGGCAGCAGCAGGTGCGCATCGAGCCGGAGAAGAATCCCGTCGTTCGGCTCGCTCGGCGGCTGATGCCGTTCTCATCCGGATACGACCGAGCCCGTTTCTTCACCAGCACGGTGGATGGCCGGCGCCTGGCGACGCCGCTGTTCCTGGTGCTGATCCTGGTCGAGTGGTCGGACCTCGTGTTCGCGATCGACAGCATCCCTGCGGTCTTCGCGGTAACCCGGGACCCCTTCTTGGTCTTCAGCTCGAACGTGTTCGCGATCCTCGGGCTGCGCGCGCTGTTCTTCGTCGTGGCGGGCGCGATGGACCGATTCGCCTACCTGAAGCCCGGCGTGGCGCTCATCCTGGTGTTCGTGGGGTGCAAGATGGTCTTGAGCCACTGGGTCCACCTGCCGATCGGCATTTCCCTGGCCGTGATCGTGGGAACGCTGGCGGGCTCCGTAGGACTGTCGCTCTGGCGCGGAGGACCGATCCGCCCCACGTCGTAACCCTTCCCCCTACTCCTCCTTCCACACGTCGATGCCGCCCGCCATCGAGCCCACGTCCGGAATGATTCAGGTTGCGACGTAGAACGCGAGCCCTGTGCGCTTCCCCTGGCCGCTCTACCGTCGCCAGCCCGCCCCGATCACCCTTCTCCCTTCATGCCGACTTCCCGCCTGCTCGACCGGCTGGGGCTCCATCGACCCGAGCTCCGCGCCTGGGCCATGTACGACTGGGGCATCTCCGCGACCCAGGTCGGCATCGTCACGGCGATCTTCCCCATCTACTTCGTGAAAGTGGCGGGGGCGGGTCTCTCCGCGAGCCAGGCGACCGGCCGCCTGGCGATCGCCAACACCGTGGCGCTCAGCTTCGTGGCACTGCTCTCCCCGATCCTGGGCGCCGTCGCGGACTACGCGGCGGCGAAGAAGCGCTTTCTCGCCGGATTCATGGCACTGGGCCTCGTCGCGATCGGCTCGATGTTCTTCATCCACCACGGCGACCTCACACTGGCGTCCGTCCTCTTCACCCTCGCGCTCGTGGGTGCGACGGGCAGCTTCGTGTTCTACGAGGCGCTGCTCCCACACATCGCCTCGCGCGAAGAGATGGATCGGGTTTCCACCGCGGGGTACGCCCTGGGCTACGTCGGCGGCGGCGTCCTGCTGGCGGTCAATCTCGCGTGGATACAGCGACCCGCCTGGTTCGGCCTGCCCAGCGGGGCCGGGCTCACGGAGGCCGCGGCCACGCTGCCGGTCCGGCTCGCGTTCATCTCGATCGCCCTGTGGTGGGCTGTGTTCTCGATCCCGCTGTTCCGACGAATCCCCGAGCCGGCTCGACGCCTCGAGAGCGGCGAGCGGCAGGGCGAGAATCCAGTGCGCGTGGCGTTCGTGCGGCTGTGGGAGACCTTCCGCGAGCTGCGGAACTTCCGTCAGGCTTCGATCTTCCTGCTCGCGTTCCTCGTGTACAACGACGGCATCCAGACGATCATCAAGATGGCCACGGCGTACGGCACCGAGCTCGGCATCGGGCAGGGCCCGCTCATCGCGGCCATCCTCCTCGTGCAGTTCGTGGGGATCCCGTTCTCGTTCCTGTTCGGGATGCTGGCCGGCCGGATCGGTGCGAAGCCGGCGGTGTTCCTCGGGCTCGTCGTCTACACCGTGATCAGCGTGCTCGGCTATTTCATGCGCACGGCGACGCACTTCTTCATTCTCGCCTTGCTCGTCGGGCTCGTGCAGGGTGGGACCCAGGCGCTGAGCCGGTCGCTGTTCGCGGCGATGACGCCGCCCCACAAGTCCGGTGAGTTCTTCGGGTTCTTCAGCGTCTTCGAGAAGTTCGCCGGCATTTTCGGCCCGCTGTTGTTCTACGTTGCGATTCAGCTGACCGGATCGAGCCGGATCGCGATTCTGTCGGTGATCGCGTTCTTCGCCGTGGGCGCCGCGCTCCTCAGTCTGGTGGACGTGGCGGCCGGCGAGCGCGCGGCGCAGCAAGCGGAGCGAAGCGTTCAGCCCGTGGGGTAGGAGCCACTTGCCCGCGCCTTGAGGGCGCCCTAGCTTACGCGACCGTATGCCCTGCGCGACTCTGTACTCGAGCTGTCCGACCACCATGCGCCGGACCCCGCGCCGCACCGCGATGAACGGCGGGCGGACGGGGCTCAAGCGTGTGCGCGGACACTGGAGCGCGCGCGGGCCGGCGTAGAAGGTCATGGGTCAAACCCGTACCGGAAGCCCCGCCGCGCGACAGCTCGGCGGGGTTGTTTGCTCATGGATCCGATTGAACTGACCCGCGAGCTGGTGTCGCGGGAGTCTCCCACGTTCGCGGAAGGGCCGGCCACCGGCTTCATGGCCGACCTGCTGGAGCGCGCGGGGTGGAACGTGACCCGCCAGCCGGTGACCCCGGGCCGGGAAAATCTGTACGCCTACCGGGAGCCGCCCGCGGTCGTCTACTCGACGCACCTGGATTGCGTGCCGCCCTACATGGCGTTCCGGGAGGACGACGAATGGCTGTACGGACGCGGGACGTGCGACGCAAAGGGGCTGGCGGCGGCGATGGTCTCGGCAGCCGACCGGTTGGCCGAGCGGGGGGAGCGTCGGGTCGGGCTCCTGTTCGTGGTGGGCGAAGAGAACGGATCCGACGGCGCGCTGGCCGCCGCCGCGCTCGAGCCCAAGGGCCGGTTCCTCATCAACGGCGAGCCCACGGAGAATCGGCTGTCCATCGGCCAGAAGGGATCGCTCCGGATCGACCTCGACGCCGAGGGACGCGCCGCGCACTCGGCGTACCCCGAGGAAGGCGTTTCCGCCATCGCGGCGCTGCTCGACACGGTCGAGCGGATCCGCCGGCTTCCCCTGCCGAGCGATCCCCTGCTCGGGCCCTCCACGCTCAACATCGGCACCATCCAGGGCGGTGTCGCGCCGAACGTCATCGCGCCAAGCGCCACGGCACAGGTCCACTTCCGGACCGTCGGGCCGACCGCGCAGCTCCGCCAAGCCGTGGAGGCCTCACTGGCCCCCGGGGTCATCATCACGGCGGAGGTCGAGCTTCCGGCTTACAAGAGCGCCGCTCCCGCCGGATGGGACACGACGTTCGTGGCTTATGCGAGCGATCTCCCGTTGCTGGGCGCGTGGGGTCGCGGCTACCAACTCGGTCCCGGGTCGATCCGCGTGGCGCACACGACCGGGGAACGGATCCGGAAGGCCGACCTGCTGCGAGGTGTCGAGCTGTACGTGAAGCTGGCGACCGACCTGCTCGCTGAGGAGGCGACATGAAGGCGAAAGTGCCCGTCGTCGTGCTGGGTGCCACCGGCACGGTGGGGCAGAAGTTCGTCCGGCTCCTGGCCGACCATCCCTGGTTCGAGATCACCGCGCTGGCGGCGTCGGACCAGAGTGCCGGCCGGCTGTACGGCGAGGTCGTTCGCTGGCGCGAGACGACGCCGCTGCCCGAGCGGCTCGCAGCGATGACGGTCGCCCGCTCGGTGCCGCCGCTGCCCGCGCGCATTGCTTTCTCCGCGCTCGATGCCGACATCGCCCAGCCCATCGAGCAGGCGTTCGCGAAGTGCGGCCTGTGGGTGGTGACGAACACGCGGGTTCACCGGATGGACCCCGACGTACCACTCATGATCCCCGAGATCAACGCCGGTCACCTGGAGCTGGTCGAACGGCAGCGCGCCGCCCGGGGGTGGCCCGGCGCGATCCTGGCGAATCCCAACTGCTCGACCGCCGGGCTCGTGCTGGCGCTGGCCCCACTCCAACAGCCGTTCGGGCTCGAGAAAGTGTTCGTGACTACCATGCAGTCGGTCTCGGGCGCCGGCTATCCGGGGGTCCCGTCGCTGGACATCCTGGGCAACGTGGTGCCGCTCATCGGCGGCGAAGAGGAAAAGATGGAGCGGGAGACCCGCAAGATCCTGGGCGCCCTGGCGGACGGCGTGGTCGAGCCCGCGTCCATTACGGTGAGCGCGCAGTGTAACCGCGTAGCCACCGTTGAAGGTCACATGGAGGTCGTGTCCGTGGGTCTGGGTCGCCGGGCCACGCCGGAGGAGGCCATCGCCGCGCTCCGGGAGTTCCGGGGGCCCAAGTCGGTTCAGGGTCTCCCCTCGTCGCCGACGTCGCCGGTCGAGGTCGATGCGCGGCCCGACCGGCCCCAGCCCCGGCTCGATCTCGACCGCGGTCGGGGCATGACGGTGACGGTGGGCCGGGTCCGTCCGTGCCCTCTCCTTGACCTCCGGTTCGTGCTGGTGAGCCACAACACCATCCGGGGCGCCGCCGGCGCGGGGGTGCAGATCGCCGAGCTGCTCGTGGCCGAGGGCCGGGTGAGCTGACCGATGATCGTCTGCAAATTCGGCGGCACATCGGTCCAGGACACGCAGGCCATCCGGCGGCTCATCAGCATCATCGGCGACCGTGCGGCCGAGCACCCGCTCGTCGTCGTGTCGGCCCTCGCGGACGTAACCGACGCGCTCCTGGGCCTCGCCCGCCTGGCGGAAATGGGCGGCTCCGGGTTCCGCGACCGCCTGGCGGAGATCATCGCCCGGCACGAGGCTATCGCGCACGAGCTGCCGGGTGCCGACGCGGCAATCGACGCCGTCCGCGCGGAGGCGGAGGCGCTCACGCGGGAGCTGGAGCCGCTGGCGGGCCGAAGGGTCACGGTCCGCGAGGTAGACGCGATCGTCGGGCGGGGCGAGCTCTGGAGCTCCCGCGTGATCGCGGCCGCGCTCACCGGCGCGGGCGTTCCCGCCGAATGGGTCGACATCCGCTCGATCATGGTCACCGACGACCGCTTCGGGCGGGCCACGCCGTATACCCAGGTGCTGAGCGCCCGTGCCCGCGAGCGACTGGCGCCCGTACTGGAGGCGTCGGTCGTTCCCGTAACGCAGGGATTCATCGGCGCCACTGCCACCGGGGTCCCGACGACGCTCGGCCGGGGCGGCTCCGACTTCAGCGCTTCGCTCCTGGGCGCGGCGCTCCGGGCCAAGCGCGTGGAGATCTGGACCGACGTGGACGGCCTCATGACCGCCGATCCCCGTGTGGTCCCGTTTGCCCGGACGCTGGAGGTCGCGAGCTACGAGGAGGCCGCGGAGCTGGCGACCTTCGGCGCCAAGGTGCTCCATCCGGCTACGGCGGTGCCCCTGGTGCACGAGGGCATCCCGATCGTCGTGCTCAACTCGCGCCACCCCGAGCGCCGGGGAACGGTCATCGAGCCCAGCGCGGACCTGACCCGCTTGGGCGATTCGCCGATCCGTTCCATCTCGTGGAAGAAGGGGATCACGGTCATCAACATCCGGGCTCCACGCATGCTGGGCGCGTACGGGTTCCTGCGACAGCTGTTCGAAATATTCGAGCGTCATGAAGTCGTGGTGGACGTCCTCGCGAGCAGCGAGGTCAGCGTCTCCCTCACGATCGAAGACCCCCGCCATCTGGAGCTCGTGCGCCGGGAGCTCGACGACCTCGGCGAGGTGTGGGTGGATCACGGACGCGCGATCATTGCCGTCGTCGGCATCGGCCTCAAGACCACGCCCGGCCTGGTGGCGCGGGTCTTCGGCGCCGTGGGCGAAGCCTGTGTCGAGGTCATCTCGCAAGGCGCGTCGGCCATCAACATGACGTTCACGGTGAAGGAAGAAGACGGCCCCGTGGTGGTGCAGCGCCTGCATGAGGAGTTCTTCGGAACCTGCTGATCTCGCCGCCGCGGGCTCCCGACCGGGTGAAAATCAGTTATCGTGCACGGCATGCGACTCGCGCTCGTGGGCTACGGACGCATGGGACGGACGATCGCGGCCCTCGCCGTGGCGCGCGGGCACGAGATCGCGCTCGTCGTGGATGAAGCCGAGAACCCGGCGGGAGCTGCGCTGGCGCCCGCACGGCTCGACGGCATCGAGGCGGCGCTGGAATTCACCACACCGGCCTCCGCTCCCGCCAATCTGGTGCGCCTCGCCGAGGCCGGCGTGCCTACCGTGTGCGGGACCACCGGATGGGACGGTGATCTGGCACGGATCGCGAGCACGATTCGAGAGCGCCGGGGGGCGCTGGTACACGCCACGAACTTCTCGGTCGGCGTGCACCTGTTTCTCCGAACCGCGCGGGAAATGGCGCGTCGGTTCACAACCCACCCGGAGTTCGATGCCTTCATCATCGAGGAGCACCACCAGAAGAAGCTCGACGCCCCGTCGGGCACGGCGCTCACGCTCCAGGCCACCGTCGCCCGGGCCGATTCTTCCCGGCGCTTCCCGATCACATCGGTCCGGGCCGGCTCGATCCCCGGCAACCACACGCTGACGTACGACGGGCCCTACGAGAGCGTGACCCTCGCGCATGTCGCGCGGTCGCGCGACGGGTTCGCCGCCGGTGCCCTCCTCGCCGCCGAGTGGCTGCGCGGGCGCAGCGGCGTCTTTACGTTCGAGGACGTGCTGTTCGGAGAGGATCGATGACCCGGCTCCAGGGCTGCGGCACCGCGCTCGTGACGCCGTTCACCACGTCAGGCGAAGTCGACCACAAGGCCCTCGAGGCGCTGGCTGCCTGGCAGGTGGCCGAAGGGATCGACTTCCTCGTGCCGTGCGGCTCGACCGGTGAGGCCCAGACGCTGGACGAGGCGGAGCGCGTGCGCGTGGTGGAGACAGTGGTCCACGTGGCGGCGGGCCGTGTGCCGGTCATGGCCGGCGCCACGAGCAACGACACCCGCCGGGCGGTCGAGGAGACTCGGCGCATGTGCGGCGTGGGCGCGGACTGGATCCTGAGCGCCACGCCCTACTACAACAAGCCGACGCAGGAAGGACTCTACCGCCATTTCATGGCGGTGCTCGACGCCTCGACCCGACCGGTCTGCCTGTACAACGTCCCCGGGCGAACCGCCGTGAACCTCAAACCG
>DATBQV010000251.1:0-2578 GCA_036560625.1 Gemmatimonadales bacterium | reverse complement strand
GTCCGGCGTCAGCGCAATGCCCCACGGCCGCGTGCCAACGGCGACCGTACCGACGATGGCGTTGGTGGCGACGTCGATGGCGACGACGTTGCCCCCTCGCCCGGTGGAGACGTACACCCGCTTGCCGTCCGGCGCGACCGTGACGCCCATCGGCTTCGAGCCCTGGGGCATCGCCAGCGTCGCCAGCGTCTTGCGGGTCCGTGCATCGATCACCCATACCGTCCCGTCGACCTCGCAGGTCACGTACGCCCGTGCCCCGTCCGGAGTGAACGCGATTCCTCGCGGACGTTTTCCGACCTCGACCGCGCCCAGCGCCTTGCCGGTCTGCGCGTCGAGGATCGTCACGTTGTGGTCGGTTTCACCGGTCACCCACACCGCCTTGCCATCGGGCTGTACCCCGACGCCCTCGGGCTCGCGGCCCACCTTGACCGTGGAGATGATCTTTCCGGAGGCGATGTCCACGACCGACGCCGTGCCGGCATCTTCGTTCGAGACGAAGAGCCGGGTGCCGTCCGCGGAGATATCGAAGTTCTCGGGATCGGAGCCGCCGGGCAGAATCCGCTCGACCTTGCGGCTGGCCGCATCGACGACCGCCACGCCGTCCTTGCTCTTGTCGGCCTGGAGCTTCTCGCATTCCGCGTCGGGCATGGAGGGGGGGCACTTGGGCGAGCCGCTCAGGGCGACGAATACCGTCCGGCCGTCGCGCGTGACCCGGAGCCCGCGAGGCCGGGTCCCGACCTCGATGCTTGCGACCACGGCATTGGTGCCCACGTCCACCACGCTGAGCTCGCGGGAATCCTCGTTGGTGACGTAGGCCAGCTCGGACGGGGCGGCCGGCGGCGCGGCCGCGGCCACGGGTGGGGTCGAGTCGGTGACCCGCGCGCTGTCCTGGCGCGAGCCGGAACTGCAGGCCGCGAGGCCCGCGGCCACGATCAGAAGTCTATTGCGCATCGAAAATTGCCTTGTCGCGGTTGCGGGCCTGGTCCAGCCCCTTGGCTTGCGCCAGGCCGGCCACGCCCCGGAAGATGGCGCCGCTGATGTCCGCCTTCGTAAAATTGGCACCGGTGATGTCCGCCTTCGAAAAATCGGTCTGCACCAGATCTCCGTTGCTCAGATCGGCGCCGACCAGCTTGGCGCCGGTAAGGTTGGCGAACGAGAAGTCGACCTTGAAGAGATTCGCGCCCGAGAAATCGGCGTCGTGCAGGTCGGCGCTCACGAAGGTCGCGCGCATGACGCCCATCGACTGATTGCCGGGATCGGCGCCGATGTTGGCGTCGCGCAACGTCGCGCCGGCAAGATTGGCGTTCTTCAGGTAGCCGATGATCCGGGTCTTCGCGAGGTTGGCGCCGCTCAGGTCCGCCCGCTCGACGATCGTCGCGAACAGGCTGGCGCCCTCGAGATTGGCCCCGTGCAGGTTGGCCCGGCGAAGGACCGTACCGTCCAGGTTGGCCTGCCGCAGGTCTGCGTCGGTGAGCACAGCGTCCGTCAGGTCGCAGGTGAAGAGATTTGCCTTGGAGAGCTTGGCCCCGACCAAGCGGGCCTTCGTCAGGTTGGCCCGACGAAAGTCCACACCGCTCAGATCGAGATTGCTCATATCCGCTCCGCCGAGATCGGGCGGGCTCTTGTCCGTCGCGGCCGCCAGCCTGGCCTTGACCTCGGCGAGCGTCAGCGGCTTGCCGCTCGGTGCCGCCTGACCGGCGGCGGGCAGGGGGCTCAGGGCGAGCAGGGCGGCGAGGAGGACGAAGCGCAGGGTCATGGGAGCGTCCGGGGAGTCGGCGAGAGGTCCCGTCCGCCGGTGGCGGGTCAGCTTTCGGACTTGCTTGGCGCGGCCCTCGCAGCCGGGCGGCCGAGATGAATCTTCCCGTCCGCACGTCCTTTGAGGTACGCGTAGATGTTCTGGATCTTGTCCATCTCGAGCCCGAGTGCGCACCAGGAAGGCATCCCCTTGGCCGGCCGGCCGGCGCAGACCGTCTGAATGAAGAGCTCCTTGGTGTTGATCGACCCGCTGTCGGTGAGGGACACGACCAGTGCGGGCGCGAAGGAGGAGCCGACCCCGAACTCCCCGTGGCATCGGGAGCAGTTGAGCTCGTACTGCTTCCATCCTTGATACGGCTCGACGCCGATGGTGTCACGCGGGGCCGGGTGATACGCATCGCCCGCCTGTGCGAGGGCGGGGCGTGCGGTCCAGCCCAAGCCGAGCAGCAGGATCGGGACGAACCCCAGCCAAGCAAACCACGAGGTCGAGGAAGGGCTCATCGGTCGGACGGTCCTTTCGCGCGCTGAGGTCGGGGGCGATCGCTATCGCCCGGGCGCGGGCTGGCCGGTCGAGGTAGGCGCGCCTTTGGCAGGGGATGAGGCGGCCCGGCCGGAGTCGGGCGACATCGGTAGCAGCGGCACTGCGTAGTCGCGAAGGATCCCCTGGATCTCGGGCGCCCGAAGATCGAGGATCTTCTGGAGGCTGTCGCGGAGCTCGCGATCGCGGCGCCGCACACCCATCGCGATGCTGAACGCAAAGGGAATGTTGCTGGCGCTGTCCGAGAGGATCGGGTTCAGCACGAGCGGCGCCGGGGACTGCTTC
>DATBQV010000250.1:0-1538 GCA_036560625.1 Gemmatimonadales bacterium | reverse complement strand
GCCCCGGAGTCTCATACGCGATCCACTCGCCGAGATCGCTGCCGATGCTGACCCCATCCACGAGGTTGCGGTCAGGCTCGATCACCCCTGAGATCCCTGATTCCCTGGAGCTGAGCTGCGAGGCGTAGCGCATCAGCGGCGCCTCTGGAACGCCGCTCTGGCGGGCGACCTCGATACGCCGTGCGAAGACGGCCTCGGGATCCTCGGCCATGCGGGTCATGTGCTGATGATTGGGGTGCATCCAAAGCTCGCACCCGGTCCGCTCGACGATCGTGGCCGCCTGGCCGTAGTGATCGGAGTGGGCGTGCGTGCAGACGACGAGGCGCAGCTCCTCGAGGCTCAGATCGCACATCGCCAGGGCCCGCTCCAGGTGGGGGAAGGAGTCGGGCTGGTGCATGCCGGTGTCGACCAGCACGAAGCCGTCGCCGGCCCGGATCGCCCAGGCGTTGCAGTGCGGCACGCCCGGCCACGGCAGCGGGAGGCGCAGCCGGAAGACGCCGGGGAGCACCCGCTCGCCCCTACCGAGCTCGCGCCGGCTTGTCACCTTCGCCACGCGGCGCAGACTAGACTAGATCCCTCCAGCGGCGTAAAGGAGGACGGCATGGCGGATGACGCAAGCGAGGCGAGCACCAAGGTGCAGGAGGCGGCCGCCAGCGTTCAGCAGGTGGCCCGCAAACGCAAACGAATCTCGGGTAGCAAGGCCGAGGCCGTGGCGCGGCATTACTTCGACTCGATCGACGCACGCGATCTCGAGACCGCCGTGTCGCTGTGGGCCGAGGGCGGCCGCGAGAACGTCCGCGGCCAGATCGACACCGTCGCCCCGGAGGGCGTGCGTGCGTTCATCGGCGGGCTCTTGGACGCGATACCCGACCTGCGCATGGAGATCGTCTCGACGACGACCGAGGATGAGCGCTGCGGGGTCCAGTGGCGCCTCACGGGCACGTTCGCGGGTCCGGGCGACTTCGGGGGCGTGGCGCCGACAGGCCGGAAGATCGAGCTCGAGGGCCTCGACCTGATCACAGTGCGGGACGGCCTGATCCAGAGCAACGACGCCTTCGCCGACGGGATGACCTTTGCCCGCCAGATCGGGATGATGCCGCCGCAGGGGTCGGCCGCCGAACAGCGGATGACGGGAGCGTTCAACGCCAAGACGCGCCTCAGCGGCCGGCTCGGACCGGGCGACGCGGAGCTCGTCGCCGAGGGTGTGTGGGTGATCCAGGGGCAGCCCGGGCGCTGCAACGTGTTCCTGATCGAGGACGAAGGCGGAGTGACGCTGTTCGATGCAGGAGCCCGCACGATGACCCGCGCGGTCGCCAGCGCCGGCGCGCGGCGGGGCGGGATCCGCCGCGTAGTGCTCGGCCACGGGCACACCGACCATCGCGGATCGGCGCCCGGACTCGGCGTCCCCGTTCTCTGCCACCCAGATGAGATGCAGGACGCCGAAGGCAGCGGTGGCTTTCGCTACTGGCCGGAGGGCCTGCGTGGCCTGCCCCCCGGCATGCGCCAGATGCACCGCCTGATGCACCGCTACGCGTGGG
>DATBQV010000249.1:0-3357 GCA_036560625.1 Gemmatimonadales bacterium | reverse complement strand
TCCATGCCCGCCGCGATCCGGCCCTTGCGCTCCAGGCGGAGCAGCGCCGCCGGGTTGGCCGTGAAGGGCGGCAACGCGCGCTCGAGCGGATGACCTTCACCGAGCAGCCGTCCGAGGGTCGTCGCGAGGGCGCCGGGCCGGCCCACGTCGAACGAGGCGACTCGGCCCTCGGCGTCGAACGCCGGCAGGCAGCCGCCGCCGTCCGAGCTCACCGTCACCCGCTCTGCCGGAAGGCCTGCTCGCCAGTAGCGCGCCAGCGCCGCTTCGGCCTCCCACGCATCCTCGCCTTCTTCCACCGGGAACGCCGTCACGTCGATCGTCGATCCGCGACCGGCCAGCTCCAAGGCTTCATCGAACAGCGCCCTGCGCCGGTTCACGTGCGTCGGATTCATGACCCGCGGCGGCAGCTCGGAGCGGTCCAGGGCTTCACGAACCGGCGCCAGGCCCCGAGGTCCGTCGCCCAGGTGCAGGTGCAAGATTCCGGCCTTCCCGCTCATGAGGCCGCCTACGTGAGCCTCGCTCGCGAGCCGGAGCAGCTCGTCTACCGTTGGCTGGCTGGAACGGTGATCGCTGACGGCGATTTCGCCGACGCCGAGGATGATGTCGATCAGTGCGACGTCGCCGCGAACGGTGCCGGTGAGCGTGACGGGGGGGACGTGGTAACCGCCGGTGTGGCAATATGCGGTGATGCCGAGCCCATTCAGGCCCCGCGCCGTCGCGACGAGCTCCGCCGTTGTGCGGGTGGCGTCATCCGTGCCGAGCACCCCAACGGCGGTGGTGACGCCGGCCCGGGTCAGCTCGCTGAGCGCGAGAGCGGGCACCCGCGTGTGCAGGCCCGCCTCGCCACCGCCTCCCGTCAGATGGACGTGGCCGTCGATGAAGCCCGGGATCACTCTCCGCCGGCCGAGATCGTACTCGGTGACGCCCAGTGCGCCGGGCAACGGCGGGGAGGTCCTTGCCCAGCCAGACGATGCGCTCGCCGGCGATGAGCAGTTGCCGGACACCCAGCGGCTCCGGCGCATAGACCTCCGCATTGCGGAGCAGGATCACTGGAGCTTGAACCCGCCTACGGCACCGGTCAGGCGCTCGGAAGCTTCGGCGAGATGCCCGGCGGACGAGGAGATCTCCTCGGTCGAGGCATTGAGTTCCTGCGCGGCGGCGGCGATCTGCTGGGCCGCGGCCGCGTACTCCTCCGTGCCGGCTGATACCTCGCGCATCCGGCTTGCGATCGTCTCGACCAGGGCGCGCACCTCCTGCGCCGATTGCGAGATCCGCCGGGTCCACTCGTCGTTCTGCTCGGCGTCGGCCGCGACACCCGCGAGCCCTTCGGCCGCGGCGTGGGCGGCATCGCGCGCGGCGAGGCCGCCGCGGCCCAGCCGGATCAGTCGCTCGCGGGCAGTCTGCACCCGGTCGAGCACGCTCTGCACCGTCGTGCTTGTGGACGTGGCTGCCTGCGCCGCCTGACCCGCAAGCTTGCGGACCTCCTCGGCGACCACGCTGAATCCCCGGCCTTCCTCGCCGGCTCGCGCCGCTTCGATGGACGCGTTGAGCGCGAGCATGTGGGTCTGCTTGGCGATCGCCTTGGTCTGCGCGATGAACTTCTCGATCTCGCCTGACGCGGTGGCGAGCGCGTCGGCCTCGGCGGCGCCCCGCTCGATCTCCTCGGCGAGGCGGGCCAGCTCCGCCGTGCTGGCGTCGAGCCGCTCGCGGTGACTCCGGGCCAGCCGGGCCAGGGCCGCGTTCCGCTCCGCCGCCTGGGTCGCGCCCGCGGCCAGCTCCTGTGCGATGTGCAGAATGCGCCCGGCGTCCTCGGCAGCCGCCCGGACGATCAGCGCCTGCTGATTGGCGCGCTCGGTGAGGTCGCCGGTCGTGCCCGCCACCTCCTGCGTCGACGCGGTCATCTCCTCGGTCGACGCGGCGATCTCCTCCGCCATGGCGGCAGCCTCCCCGGCCGCGCCCTGGATGGCGCTCGTGAGCGTGCGGAGCGAGTCCACCATGCTGCCGAGCGATCGGAGCATGCGACCGCCGTTCCCCGACGCCTGAGCCTGCTGCAGGTCCCCCAGCGAGAGGTCGCCGGCGGCGACTCGGGTCGCTACCCTCTCCGCCACGTCGAGTGGACCGATGAACCGGGCCACGACCCAGCGGAGCATCAGGAAACCGCCGACCGCGGCGACGGCCAGAAAGACGAGCGAGCCGCCGAGGACATCGCGGGTCGAGATCGAGCTGCCGTCGTCGGTGGTGACTCGTGTGAGAATGAGGTAGACCAGCGCGGTGAGCCCGGCGACGACGAGCGCGCCGGTCAGAACGAGCGGCCGGGTGAGACTCCTCCGGTGATCTGCCATGCGGCTCCGGGAGCTGGCGATGTCGGGGGAAGCGCTTCTAAGCTAAGCCGATGCGGCTCAGTAGCGCCACGCCCCCACCGGCTCGTTCGGGGGTGAATTTTTCGCTATCTGGTCGGCCATCTCACGGATCAAGTCGGCGTTCGTGGTCGGCTGCCACCCGTGCCCTTTCATCGGGCGACCGTACTTGAAGTAGCCACCGTAGGCGGGCGTCGTGCGGTGCTCCAGGTAGTCCTCGAGCAGGTAGGTGGCCAGATTGAGATAGTAGTTGTCCATGTCGCCGCACATGACATGAAGCTTGCCCACCAGGCTCGGCCCGATCTTCCCCCAGTTCCGCTCGAGATAATCCCGGATGTCATAGTCGTGGCTGCGCCAGGACTCGGCGACGGCGCGGTCGATCGTCCCGGTCGAGTCATTCCAGATCGACGCCGGATAGCCGTCCTTGTCGGTCGGCCCGTACGTCGCTTCCCAGATGGCGAAATTCTCGCCGCCGCGCCGCCGGCTCCCCCGCACGTTATTGAGCTGGTTCTCCTGCCGGATAGTCACCACCGGCTGCCCGTCGGCCTTACGCTCCGACGGCCGATCCACCGTGATCCACGGGTTGCGCTCGATCAGAAACGCGTTGGTGTCGGCATAGAGGTTGACCAGCTCGTAGCGGCGGAAATCCACCGGATCGGGGTAGTACACCCAGGTGCCGCCGTAGAAATCGGGGTGATACACCTGGAGTGCGAGGGCCTCCCAACCACCGGTGGAGCCGCCGGTGAGCATCCGCGCGTAGGGCGACGGGATGACCCGGAACTGATGCTCCAGGTAAGGGATCAGCTCCTGGTGAATCGCGTCTCCATAGGGGCCGTTGTTGGCCGAGTTCACGGCATAGGAGTCGTCGTAGTAGGGCGACGGGTGCAGGATCCGGATCGCCACCATCCGGGGGAATCCCTCCGACAGCCAGGCCCGGGCGAACTCGTAGCCGGATTCGCGGTGATCGGTCCGCTCGATCCGCGCCTGCCGCGCCTGTTCC
>DATBQV010000248.1:0-2053 GCA_036560625.1 Gemmatimonadales bacterium | reverse complement strand
TCGCTCCTCCAGATCACTCCGTACGCGTTCCCGGGTGACCGCGCCATCACGGGAGAGGGCCGCCTCTACGCCCTCCACATGTTCGATGCGCGGGTGGAGTGCGATGCCTTTGCGGCCGTGCGTTCTCGCGACGGGACCGAGCAGCGGGTCGAGCTCAAGCTCACCTACATGCCGCGGATCAACTGCGACCCGATCGTCATCTTCAATCGGGCCAACAACCTGTGCGCCGGCCGAAGCCCCCTCGCCTCCAACGTGGCCGATCTGGACCTGCACCTCCGGGCCCGGCGGCAAGGGGATTCGACGCTCCACGAAGTGATCAACATCGCCGACTTCTGCGACCGGGGGCTCCGATATTCCCCGTTTCGGCACAACCAATGGATCCAGGCGCCGTGACCGTCGATCGGTCCGGCGGCCGCCTGAGCGGGCCGAGCATGCATCTGTGGCCCGAGCCCGAGGCCCGGAGTGGTCCGGGAGTGCTCCGCGCCTGCCGGGTGGAGCGCAAGGACGGCGCCCCGAAGACCGGGGCCGTGACGCTCTGGTACTCGCTCCCCGACCTGGGCCTCGGTCAGCGCCCCGAACCGGACGAGCCGTTCCTGATCGCGGCCACCATCCAGGCGATGGCCGAAGGCCGGGACCTGGTCCTGCACGGCACCGCGTCCGCGGAGCTGCTGGGCAATCTGGCCGAGTTTTGTGAAGCCTGGCATCGGTGGCGGCCGCAAACGTTCGCGCGCGTCGACATCGGGGCGGAGCAGACGACCCCGCGCGGCGTCGCCCGACGCCGCGAGACGGGTGTGGCGGTCAGCTACTCCGGTGGGGTCGATTCGAGCTGGACCATCTGGCGGCACGTCAGCGGACTTGCGGGACAGCGCTCGCGCGGGATCACCCATGCCGTCTTCGTGCACGGATTCGACATCCCGCTCGCGGACACGGCGGCCTTCGAGGCCGGCTGCGGCCGGGCCGCGCCGCTGCTGGCTGCGCTCGGCATCTCGCTCGTGCCCGTGCGCACCAACTTCCGGGACGCTCTGCCGTTCTACTGGGAGATGGCCTACGGGGTTGCGCTGGCGTCCTGCTTTCATCAGCTCCGGCCGCATTGCGGGGAAGCCCTGTTCGCCAGCTCCCGCCCCTACGACGTGTTGACCTTTCCGATGGGGTCAAACGTGGTCACCGACGGACTGCTGTCGAGTGCCGAGCTCCAGGTCGTGCACGACGGCGCCGGCCGAAATCGCTGCGAGAAGGTCGCCGGGCTGGCGGGATGGCCGGCGGGCCTCGCTGCCCTTCGCGTGTGCTGGGAAGGGACCCGGCGAGACCGGAACTGCGGCTTCTGCGAGAAGTGCGTGCGCACCATGCACAACTTCCTCGTCGCCGGCCTTCCCATACCGCCGAGCTTCGAGCGGGCACCGACGCTCTCGCAGGTCGAGGGCGTCCGGCTGCGCAGCCGAAGTCTCGCCGAGGAATGGAGCCAGTTGGTGATCGCGGCGGAGCGGAACGGCGTCCGGGCTCCCTGGGTCCGTGTCGCCCGCCGGAAAGTGGCGCGCCATCGGACGCGGGTGGCCGTCCGGGAAGCCGCGAGTCAGCTGGCCCGCGCGACGCTGCCCACGAGCGTCCGGCATTTCATCCGCCGGACGGTGTTCGCATGAGCGAGGGCGCTCGCCACCTCGACCCGCGGCCGATCTCGGGCGCGGTCCGCGGCCCGGGCCTGGCCGCCGATCTGCGGCGCCGGGCGCTCCAGGCGTTGGAGGGGCTGATCGATCCGGCCGAGCCGTGTGCGCTCATCGACTTCCCCAACCACACCAACGTCGGCGACAGCGCCATCTGGCTCGGCGAGCTGTCCGCGCTCCGGGCGCTCGGCGCCCGCTACCCGCGCTACACCTGCGACTACAAGACCTATTCGCGCACCGAGCTGGGCGCGCGCGTGGGCCGAGGGACGATCCTCCTGAACGGTGGCGGCAACTTCGGCGACCTCTATCCGCACCATCAGGAGCTGCGCGAGTCGGTGCTGCAGGCCTTCCCCCACAACCGGATCATCCAGCTCCCGCAAAGCCTGCACTTCCGG
>DATBQV010000247.1:0-11520 GCA_036560625.1 Gemmatimonadales bacterium | reverse complement strand
GCTTCGGCATGAAATGGCCCGGCTGGAATCCGGGTGGTGATATCGATGATCGCGGTGTTGCGAAGCCCATACTCGGCGTCCCAGCCACCGGTCTGGAAGTTGATCTGGCTCACGATGGAGGGATCGAACAGCTCGTTCAGGCTGCCGGAGATCCCCGGCGGCACGGGGATGCCGTCCACGTAGTAGGTGTATTCCGCGTGCTGGCCGCGGATGTGCACCTCGCCGGTCGGCGCCCGCGCCGCCCCAGCGATGGCCTGCTGCACGATCTGCGACGTTGTGAGGGTCGGTGAGCCCTGGAACTCGTTCTGCTTGAAGACCTGGTTGCCGGTCCGCGTGTCGACCGCCACCGGTGCCGCCGACACCTCGAGCGCCTGGAGCTCGACCGGGGCGGGGCTCAGCAGAACGGTGGCGTTGACCTCGCCGCCGCGCTCGGTGATTTCGATGTCCCGGGTCGCGGGGCGGAAGCCGATGAGCCGGACCTCGAGCTGGTAGACGCCGACGCTCAGGTCGTGAATCCGGAAGCGTCCGAAGTCGTCGGTGGAGGTGCGGGCCACGATCTGGCCCCTCTGGGCAAGCGAGACGTCCGCACCGGCCAGCGGTTTCCCGCTGGCGCTGTCGGTGACCGCGCCCATGACGTCGCCGGCCACGAGGGCCAGCGCGAGCAATGCAGCGAGCATGAGCACTCCGCACGTATGAGAGTGAACCGCCCCGGGTCACGGGGTCGGTCCTGCCTGGTTCCAATTGAGCGTGGACGATCAGGCGCTACGTGCGGGAGGGGCTCGAGAGTGCTGGGGTGAGAAGAAGCTGGTGGCGCGCGGGGCGGGCGCCGGGAGTGCCGGAGCCGTGATCGACACGCGGACCGAGACCACCGCGGGCCAGGGAGCCGCTGACGCCGACGGCTGCACCCGGAGCAGCCACCCCAGCGTGCATTCGTCGCTGTGGGTGTGGCGGGTGCCCTTGGGCTCGAGGTGCGTGACCGGATGGTCGGGGTGGGCGGCGTCGCGATGGTAGAGCAGCGCGTCGAGCACGGGCGCGCCCGACCCGCCGCCGGAGATGCCGGCGATGAGCAGGATAGCACTGGCCCGGCCGAGCCATGATCTACGCATCGGGCGGAATATACGAAGCGCGCTCTGGGCCGGGCAACGGGCTGCGACCTACGTCCCGATGTCGCTCGGATCCATCTGCTCGAACGCTCGGCCGAGCCGCCGGACGAGCAGGACCGCCTCGAGCACCAGGATCGGCAGGGCGGCCGCCAGCGACGGGCCGAAGGCCCCGCGGTGCAAGGCGGGGGCGAGGGTCTTGTAGGTGACGATGAACGCGGCGGCCGGTGCCGCCAGCAGCACGCCCAGGAGCATGAGGAACACGGTCGTGGCGAGGAGCCGCTGCCCGAGCGCCTCCACCCCTTTCGCCGCGACGCCGACCCGGATCCAGCCGGGGAACAGCACCGCCGCCCCGTTGTGGATCAGCATCGCCATGAAGTTGATCGGAGGCAGGAGCACCACCATCTGGTTGAACAGATGCCGGCGCCCGCGCGGCCCGAAGAAGAAACGCGCCGTAGGGTCGTTGAAGTAGGCCAGGTAGGCCATGAGCGCCAACGCCAGCTCCAGCAGCGTGAGCGTCAGCGCCGATGCCGCGGTTTCGCTGGCGACGATCGCCCACCCGGGCAGCGGATAGCTCCGGAGCAGCTCGACGTGGGCCAGGTCGCCGCGGAGGTCGTTGCGGATCCACTGGGGACCGAGCACCAGCGCAAAGCCGAGCCAGGTGAGCGCCAGCGCGCCCGCCATTTGCGCGAGTGTGCTCGTGGGATCGCTCGACTCTGCGGCAAGGATGCTCCCGCCGACGAAGAGTCCGACCGCCACGTTGAGTGCCCGCCGCCGCCGCAGCACGGCCGCGAGATTCTTCCAGAGCAGCGCGGTCGCGGGCCACCCGGTCGGCGCCAGCGGGAAGAGCGGGGGCGACGGGGCCCGACGACTCTCCGGCGCGTGCGCGTCGCCCGTCCGTGCGGCGTCCCGCCGAGCCCGGGCGAGCGAGGCCTGGGCCGCCGCTTCCTCAAAGGCGGTGTCGGACCGGATCACCCACACGTAGTGGAGCAGCAGCAGCCCCCCCGCCGGCACCATCGCCGCGCGCCACTCGGCCAACCCGCCCACACCCAGCGGCCGGACGATCGCCTCGAACGGCCAGAGGACGACCGCCAGCAACGGGTGATCCAGAGCATGGAGCACCGCGTCGCGGAGCACCGGCTCGTCTCCGCCGAGGGCGGCCAGCACCGGCGGCAGCGCTTCGCGGGCGCCCCAGAGCAGCGTCACCGCGGCCGCGACCAGCGCGGCAATCGAGAGCACCCGCCGCTGCAGTCCGAACCGCCCGTGTTCGGCCAGACTGGTGCGCACCAGCGCAGCGCCGAGGCGGTGGAGCGAGAGCGTCGTGATGAGCGTCCAGATGGCGAGCGCGCGCAGGAGCGGCGGAACCTGGCCGTAGCCGCCGCCCGCGAGCAGCGTCCAGATCCCGACGTTCAGCAGCACCAGCGGCTGCGTGCGGAGCAGCTTGTAGTGCACCAGGGTCCGGCGGGTGAGCGGGGCGGGGAAGAGGAATGTGACTTCCGCCGGCGAGAACGTGAGCGCGCGGCCGTCGCCCCCGGAAATCCAGGCCCAGATGACGAGGCCGAGCGCCACCAGCGTTCCGCCCGGGACGATCCAATCCGCGGTGACCGCGGTCGGCGCGCGGCGTTGCTGGAGGACGATGAACACCAGCCAGCCGACCCCGAGGAGGAGCGCCAGCAGATAGCGAGGGCTCCGGAGCCGGGCGACCTGGCCGCTTACCCGGTTGGCGGCGCTCCGCGCGGTCAGGTACGTCAGCGCGGCGGTCACGACTCGACCTGGTCCCGCCCGATCAGCCGGAGAAACATCTCCTCCAGCGACCGACCCGCGAGCTCGGGCCGCGCCGCCACGATCTCCGCGATGCTCCCGTACGCCACCAGCCGCCCTTCGTGCAGAATCAGCACCCGGGCACAGACTTCCTCGACCAGGTGGAGCAGGTGCGAGCTCAGGAGCACGGCGGATCCGAGGGCCGCCCGCCGGGCGATGGTTTCCTTCATTTTCCGGATGCCCACCGGATCGAGACCCGTGAGCGGCTCGTCCAGCAGGAGCGCCTGCGGCTCGTGCAGCAGGCCGCAGGCGATCGCGAGCTTCTGGCGCATGCCGCGCGACAGCTCGCCCGGCAACGCCTTACGCTTGACGTCCAGCTCCAGCTCCGCCAGCAGGCCGGGGATCCGCGCGGCGGCGTCGGCCACCCCGTACATACGCCCGACGAAGCGGAGATGCTCCTCCACCGTGAGGTACTCGAACAGCCGGGGCTCGTCCGGGATGAATGCCAGCCGGCGCTTGGCCGCGACCGGCTCCCGCTCGAGGTCGTGCCCCGCCACCCTGATCGTGCCCTCCGTGGGCCGGACGATGCCGGCGATGCTCCGGAGGGTCGTGGTCTTGCCGGCGCCGTTCGGCCCCACGAGCCCGACCACCTCGCCGCCCGGGACGGAAAAGGTCAGGCTCTGGACTGCCCGCAGGTCCCCGTACAGCTTTGAGAACGACTCGACCTGGATCATTCGGCTCCCGATGCGGAACTACTGGATCAGAATCGCGCTCGGCGCGTGCGGCGTCTTCGTCCTAGGGATGGTGGTCATCGCCATCGGCCGCCACCTGAAGGCCAGCGTGAAGACCGTGGCGGACTCCAGCGACCCGATCAGCATCCCGCTGGCCTTCGTCCCCTTCGTCCTCGACGGCGACAAGCTGGGGACGTTCGACCGGGCGGTGCTCATTCGCAAGTCACCCAAGAAGGTGGTCGCCCTGAACCTGGGGGTGAAGCTGGGCGACTCGGCGACCGTGGACCGCCTCCACGACTGCGTGCTCCTCGCCAAGCTCTCGCCGACGCCGGGCGGGGGCGGGGGCGACTTCACCGACGCCGAGTTCACCTGCCTCAAGCCGGACTCGGCCATCGCCCTCGGCGGGCGCCCCTTCGGACATGTCGCGTTCGAGCCGGGAGATCGCACGCTGGCCCTGTATGTCCCGGCCGACGTCGCCAATCACTTTCACCGGGAGATGATCAGTCACGACCCGGGCGACACCGCCGACTCGATCGTCAACGCCGCCGACCGCATGGCCGACTCGATCAGCGACGCCGCATCGCAGGCGGCCGACTCGATCGCCGCGTTCCACGAGCACCGGGCCGACTCACTGCGGGACATGGCGCAGCACCGCGCCGACTCGGTCCGCCGCGTCGCCCAGCATTTGCGCGACTCGATCCGCGCCAGCCTGCATCGCTGAGCCGTCGATGCTCCTGGTTCTCGACAACTACGACAGCTTCACCTACAACCTCGTTCAATACGCCGGCGAGCTGGGCGCCGATCCGGTCGTCTACCGGAACGATGCGCTCTCGCCGGAGCAGGCGCTCGCGCTCGAGCCGGCGGCGATCATCGTCTCGCCCGGGCCGTGCACGCCCCGGGAGGCCGGCATCTCTGTGCCGCTGATCCGCGCCGCCGCCGGTCGGGTGCCGGTGCTGGGCGTCTGTCTCGGGCACCAGGCGATCGGCGAGGCGTTCGGCGGCGCGGTGGTGCGGGCCGACCGGATCATGCACGGCAAGACGACGGACGTCGTGCACGACGGGCAGGGCCTCTTCGCCGGGTTGCCCTCGCCGCTGTGCGCCATGCGCTATCACTCCCTCGTGGTGTCCCCGGCCGGCTTCCCCCCCGAGCTGGAGATTACGGCCTGGTCCGCCGACCGTCCCGCCCGCACCGAGATCATGGCGCTCCGGCACCGGGCGTTCCCGGTGTATGGGGTGCAATTTCACCCGGAGTCGATCGGGACGACGAGGGGCCGCCAGATCCTGGCGAACTTCCTTGAGATGGTCGGTGTAAGTGGTGGAGCCATTAGCCGTTAGCCGTCAGCCACTAGCTCAAGGCTAATGGCTAACGGCTAACGGCTATCCCCACGGCACAACTTTTGACTCCAACAGCCCCGCCTGTTACCTTCGGTGATGCGCGCCCGTGGCGTCATTTCGGCAGGATCCGTTTCCCTTTTTAGCCTTGCGTGTCCCCTGACCGGCGCCAGCCCGGTCCGCGCCCACCGGCCCTTTTCGTAACCGGGAGCCCCCATGCCGAGCGGTACCACCGCGACCAAGTACATCTTCGTGACCGGCGGCGTCGTCTCCTCCCTCGGGAAGGGGATCGCCGCCGCCTCGTTGGGACGCCTGCTCGTGGAGCGCGGCTTGAGCGTCACGATGCAGAAGTTCGATCCCTACATCAACGTGGATCCCGGGACGATGTCGCCGTTTCAGCACGGCGAGGTCTTCGTCACCGACGACGGCGCGGAAACGGACCTCGACCTCGGCCACTACGAACGCTTCATCGATCGCTCCCTCTCCCAGCAGAACAACATCACCACCGGCCGCATCTATCAGAGCGTGATCAACAAAGAGCGGCGCGGCGAATATCTCGGCTCCACCGTCCAGGTCATCCCCCACATCACCGACGAAATCAAGAACGCCATCCGGCGCACGGCACCGGGGCATGATGTCGTGATCACCGAAATCGGCGGGACCGTGGGGGACATCGAGTCGCTCCCGTTCCTGGAGGCGATCCGGCAGTTCCGTCAGGAAGTGGGACGCGACAACGCCCTGTTCATGCACCTGACGCTGGTGCCGTTCATTGCCGCGGCGGGCGAGCTCAAGACCAAGCCGACCCAGCATTCGGTGCGGGAGCTGATGCAGATCGGCATCCAGCCCGACATCCTCGTCTGCCGGAGCGAGCAGCCCGTCTCCGCCGACATCAAGCGGAAGATCGCGCTCTTCTGCAACGTGGATTTCGAGTGCGTCGTCGAGAGCCCGGACGTTCGCTCGATCTACGAGATCCCCGTCCGATTCCACGAGCAGGGCCTCGACCGCGTAGTCTGCGAGCGGCTTCGCCTCAACACCCGCGAGCCCGACCTCAAGCCGTGGAAGGTCCTCGTCCAGCGCGTGCTCGATCCGGCGGCGCGGGTACGCATTGCGGTCGTCGGCAAGTATACCGATCTGCACGATGCCTACAAGTCGGTGCAGGAGGCCCTCATTCACGGGGGTATCGCGCACGACGCGGGGGTCGAGATCCACTGGCTGTCGAGCGATCAGTTCATCGACCAGGAGACGACCGGCCGCGTGCTCGGCGCCTACGACGGCCTGCTCATCCCCGGCGGTTTCGGCATTCGCGGCGTGGACGGCATGATCGAGGCGATCCGCTGGGCCCGCGAGCACGACCTGCCGTTCTTCGGGATCTGCCTGGGGCTTCAGATCGCCATCATCGAGTTCGCCCGCGACGTGTGTCGTCTGCCCGATTCCAACAGCACCGAGTTCGCGCCCGAATGCGAGTCGCCGGTGATCTCGCTGATGCCTTCGCAGCGCGAGGTCTCGGACATGGGCGGCACCATGCGGCTGGGCGCGTACACGGCCAAGCTGCGCCCGGGCTCCAAAGTGGCCCAGGCATACGGCGCCAACGAGATCAGCGAGCGGCACCGGCACCGGTGGGAAGTGAGCAACGCCTTCCGCGACGTGCTGGCGGAGTACGGGCTCCGGCTCTCGGGACAGTCACCGGACGGCGGCCTGGTCGAAACGATCGAGCTGCCCGACCATCCCTGGTTCATCGGCTGCCAGTTCCACCCGGAGCTCAAGTCCCGCCCGACCCGCCCGCACCCGCTGTTCGTTGCGTTCATCGGCGCGGCGGTCAAGCGCCGGCGCGGCGGGGCTCCGGCCGAAGCCAAGGAGCTCGCCGGCCTCGTGCGCTGATGGCCCCGGCGCGCCGGGCGGCCCGTCTCGCTCTCGGGCTCGCCCTCGCGGCGGGGGCGGTGGGGTGCGGGACCGGCGGTGCGCGGCCGACGGCGACGGTACAGGCGGCCGACACGGCCGACCAGGTGATCGAGGGCTTCTCGCACTTCGTCACCTCGGACGGCATCCGCAAGAGCCGGATCGAGGCGGACACCGCGTACTTCTTCGAGGGTCCCCAGCTCGCCCTGCTGCGGCACCTCCGGGCCACGTTCTACGATCCCAAGGGCGCGGAGTCGTCCCAGCTCACGGCCGATCACGGGACCTACCGGTGGCAGGACGGCTCCATGGACGCGCAGGGCAACGTGGTGGTGGTGGCCACGGATGGACGCAAGCTCTCGGCTGAGACGATCAAGTTCGATCCGAAGAAAAACGAGATCTCGACCGACCAGAGCTTCCACTTCGAGCACGGCACGGAGTTCATCCAGGGAACCGGCTTCACGTCGGATCCGGACTTCAAGAACGTGGTGACCGACCGCCCCCACGGGGTCGCGGGGAAGGGCGTGCTCCTGCCGGGCCAGAAATGAAAGCCGTCGCGGGCCTCGCCGGACTCATGGCCTGGCTGGCGCTCGGGCCGCCGATCGCGGCGCAGGGCGGGAACCCGTCGGACCGCTGCACGCTCCAGATTGACAACGTCGATCGGCAGGGCATCGCGGTTGAGACGGGCGGCGAGACGAACTACTTCGCCGGCGGCAACGTTCGCTTGAGCTGCCGCGGCACGAAGATCACCATGCGGAGCGACAGCGTCGCCTCGTATGCGGGTGAGCGGGTCCAGTTCACCGGCCACGTCCAGTACCGCGATACGACGCTCAGGATGGACACCGACTTCGGCACCTATTATCGGGCCGCCGAGCGGTGGGAGGGCCGGGGGAACGTGAAGACCCGGAACCTGAAGACCGGCTCGACCCTCGTCGGACCGTACCTGGACTACTTCCGCGCGGTGAAGGGGGTCCGGGACACGACGGAGATGTACGCCGTGAGCCGCCCGCGCATCGAGTACTTCGGCAGGGACTCGACGGCCGACTCGACGGCCGCGTCCGGAGACTCGACCCGGCCCGCGCGCGAGCCTTACGTGATCGTGGCGGATCGGGTGCGCATCAAGGGCGACGAGCGGATCTGGGCGGGCGGCACGGTCACCGTGGACCGGAGCGACTTCGCGGCACGGGGCGACTCGCTCCGCCTCGACACCGGCCCGGCCAACGACGGCACGCTGCTCGGCAAGCGGCCCACGTTGCACGGGATCGGGTCCGACAGCTTCAATCTCGCCGGGCAGCGCCTCGACTTCCGGCTCAAGGACCGGGAGCTGGAGCGAGTGGTCGCCAAGGGCGACGCGAAGGCCGTCAATCAGGACTGGACGCTCGTGGCGGACACCATCGCCCACGACCTGGCCAAGCGGAAACTGGAGCACACGGAGGCGTGGGGCGACAGTCTCAAGCCGCACGCGACGTCCGCCAAGTACGAGATCCGCGCCGATTCCATGGCGCTCGATTCTCCCGGGCAGCACATGCGCGAGGCCCGCGCCTTCGGCAAGGCCTGGCTCGGCGGACAAGTGGACTCGGTCACCAAGGAACGGGACTGGCTCACGGGCGATACCGTCATCGCCACGTTCGAGCCCCGCGATTCGGCGGGCACGACGAAGTCGGTGCTCACGCGCCTGGTGGCCCGCGGATCGGCGCGGTCGTATCACCTCGAGCCGGACAAGAAGCCGGGCAAGCGCCCGTCGATCAACTATGCGCGGGGCGACGAGATCGTCATCACGATGAAGCAAGACGGCTCGGAGAAGGTGGATCTGGTCGAAGTGCGCGGCGCTGCCGACGGGGTGCAGCTGGCGCCGTCCACCGAGAAGCCGAAGACCAAGGCCGACTCGGGGTCGAGGGCCGCCCCCAAGGCGCGGGGGGCCCGGTGACGCAGCCGCCCTGGCTCGCGCGCCTGGACGAGACCGACACCTCGCTGGCGCTGGCGCTGGCCGCGCTGGTTCGCGCCGCCGGCACCGACGGGCGGGCGCCCCTCGCCGACGTGCTGCTGGGATACCGCGAAGCGTTTCTCCGGCTCTATCAGCCGGCGGACGGCCTCGGCGACTCGGTCCGGGCGCACGTGATCGAGTCCGTGCTCCCGCGCCTCGCGACCGGCGGCTGGGTGGAAGACGGCGCAGCGAACCGCTGGGAGACGGTCCAGGCGGCGGCGCCATGGTGGTCGGATGCCGTGCGCGACCGGGAGGGCGCCGCTGCCGCCCTCATCGCGAGTGCCGAGCGCGCCGGCGGACACCCGGTCGCCGCGCCGCCTCGACCGGCCAGCGTCCTCGAGGGGAGCGAGCTCACCAAGAGCTATCGCGGGCGCCGCGTGGTGGACTGCGTCACCGTCCGGCTCTGCCAGGGCGAGATCGTCGGGCTGCTGGGCCCCAACGGGGCTGGCAAGACCACGACCTTCTACCTCCTGACCGGGCTCATCCGCCCCGAGGCGGGCCGGGTGACCCTCGACGGCAAGGATTTGACCCGGGCCCCGATGTTCCGCCGCGCGCGCGCCGGCATCGGCTATCTGGCGCAAGAGCCGTCCGTCTTCCGCCGGATGACGGTCGAGGAGAACATTCTGGCGATACTGGAGACCCGACCGATCTCTCGGGCGGAGCGCCTGCGGGCGCTGGAACAGATGCTCGACGAGCTGGGCATCCGGCACCTGAGGAAGGTCCGGGCCTATGCCCTGAGCGGCGGCGAGCGCCGCCGGCTGGAGATCACCCGCGCCCTGGTGACGGAGCCCAAGTTCATGCTGCTGGACGAGCCGTTCGCCGGCGTCGACCCGATCGCCGTGCATGACATCCAGACCATCGTGGCCGGGCTCCGCCATCGGGGCATCGGCGTCCTCATAACGGATCACAACGTGGAGCAGACGCTGGATATCGTGGATCGCGCCTACATCATGTTCGAGGGTAAGGTCCAGGCCGCCGGCACCGTCCGCGACCTGGTCTACGACGAGCGCGTGGCCGAGCGTTATCTCGGCCCCACGCTGACGTCACGCCTCCGGGCGCGTCTGGAGCCGGCCGCGTGAGTCTCCGCGCCGGTCTGTCCCAGCAGACGAGCCTCCGCCAGGAGCTGCGGGTCAATCCACGGCTCTACCAGGCCATGGACATGCTGTACATGCCCATGATGGACCTCCAGCAGCACTTGAAGCAGGAGCTGCTGGCGAATCCGTTCCTCGAGCTGCTCGAGCCGGAGGACGAGGAGACCTCGGAGCAGGAAGCCCCCAAGGACCAGGAAAAGGAGAAGGAGCAGAAGGAAAAAGAAGAAGAGATGGACTGGGAGGAGATCCTCCTGAACGGCTTCGACGTCGGCGGGACTCGCGAGCAGTTCGAGGTGCAGGAGTACACCGAGCCCGTCACCGTCGAGACGCGCAATCTCACCGATCATTTGCGGGAGCAGCTCCGCATGCTGGAGCTGACGCCGCGCCAGCACCTCCTCGCCGAAGAGTTCCTTGGCAACATGACGGAGGATGGCTATCTCGCCGCATCGCTGGAGGAGCTGATCGGCTCGGTCAATCAGCTCGTGGCGACGCACTTCGCCGCTGCCCGGCAGGAAGCCGGCGGCGACGCCGAAGTAGCAGCCGGGGAGGGCGAGGAAACCGACGCCCCTGCGCCCGCGCTTCCGCTCCCCCCCGGCGCCGAGTACACCCTGGCTGATGCCGAGGACACGCTGGCGATCATCCAGAAGCTCGACCCGCCCGGCGTCGGCGCGCGCGATCTGCGGGAGTGCCTGTTGCTCCAGCTCAAGGACGCGGGTGACACGGACTCGCTCACCTACCGGCTGGTGGCGGAGGCGTTCTCCGACCTGATCGCCCACCGATGGAACGACCTCGCCAAGCGGTTCGGCGTCGAGCCCGCGGCGGTGCAGTCGGCCGCGGACCAGCTGGCCCGGTTCGATCCCAAGCCCGGCCTCAAGTACTCCGATCGGAGCGACGGGTACATCATTCCCGATCTGATCGTCGAGAAGATCGGCGACCGCTACCATGTCTTCCTCAACGACACCGGCATGCCGCGGCTCCGGCTGAGCCGAGCGTATCAGGAAGTGGCGCGGGACAAGAAGAAGCTCACGCAGGAGAATCGTGAGTTCATCGCCGCCAAGATGAACAGCGCGAACTGGATGATCCAGGCGATCGAGCAGCGCCGCCAGACGATGCTCAAGGTGATGAACTTCATCGTGGACCGGCAGCGCGACTTCTTCGAGAAGGGGATCGAGTACCTGAAGCCGCTCACCCTCCGCGAAGTGGCGGAAGTGATCAACATGCACGAGAGCACGGTCAGCCGGGTGACCAACGAAAAGTACGTGCAGACGCCGCGCGGCGTGCTCCCGCTCAAGTTCTTCTTCTCGAGCGCCCTCGCCACCGCCTCGGGTGAAGACGCCAGCGCCCGGTCCATCCGGGCCAAGCTGGAGAAGATGGTCGCCGAGGAGAACCCGTCCAAGCCGCTAACCGACCAGCAGATCGTCCATCTCTTCCAGGAGCAGGGCATCCAGATCGCGCGCCGGACGGTCGCCAAGTATCGCGACCAGCTTGGCATCCTCCCCGCGAGGATGCGCAAGCGCGTATGACGGCGGTCGGCGCCGCTGACCCTCTCGACGTCAGTGTGCTCGTGCCGGCCAAGGACGAGGCGCTGAACCTGTCCGAGTTCCTGTCCCGTTGCGCCGAGTCCCTCGG
>DATBQV010000246.1:0-8416 GCA_036560625.1 Gemmatimonadales bacterium | reverse complement strand
GGGCCCGGTCTACCGGCAGGAGCCCGAGCGCGGCCGCGCGCGGGAGACGCTCCAGGTCGGCGCGGAGCTGCTGGGCCAGGGCGATCTCGCGGCGGACGTGGAGATCGTGCGGCTCACGCTGGCGCTGGCCAAGGCGGCCGGCGCGCAGGATTTCCAGCTCAACGTCGGCCACGCGGGAGTGCTCGCGGGAGGACTCACGACACTCGGCGAAGAGCTGCGGGCCGACGTGCGGCGCTGGATCGACCGGAAGGATCGCGGCAGTCTCGCCCGCGCGCTGGAGGGCGCGCCCGCGGGTGCTCGGGCGCTGCTGGAGTTGCCGTTCGTGATGGGCCGCCGCGAGGCCCTGAGCGCCGCGCTTCGCGGGGCGCCCGAGAGCGCCCGCCCGGCGCTCGCGCACCTCACCGCGCTCGACGACGCGCTCTCGACCACCGAGCGCGCGCATCTGGTGTACGATCTAGGCGAGGTGCGCGGGCTGGATTACTACACCGGCATCCATTTCGAGCTGTTCGTCGCGGGCGCCGGGCGCGCCGCCGGCTCTGGCGGCCGCTACGACGATCTGATGGGACGGTTCGGCCGGGCCATGCCGGCGGTCGGCGTTGCGCTGGACCTCGACACGCTCGCGGAGCTCCCCGCGTGAGCCGGCTGCGGATCGCGCTCGCGAAGGGAAGGCTGTACGAGCCGTCGCTCGAGCGGTTCCGGGCGGCCGGCGTCGAGCTGCAGGGCGACCCGGGCCGGCGGCTGCTGCTGCCGTCGAGCGAGCCGGGGATCGAGTTCCTCGTGGTGAAGCCCGCGGACGTGCCGGTGTACGTCGAGGCCGGTGCGGCGGACCTGGGCGTCACCGGGACCGATGTCCTGAGGGAGACCGGGGCGGACGTGCTCGAGCCCCTCGAGCTGGGGTTCGGGCGCTGCCGGCTCGTAGTGGCCACACCCGCGGAACAGCCCTACCCCGCCATCTCCGGCGGCGTGACCCCCCGCGTCGCCACCAAGTATCCCCGTCTCACCCGGCAGCACTTCGGGTCGCGCGGCCGTCCGGTCGACATCGTGCACGTCGGCGGGTCGGTCGAGGTCGCGCCGCTACTCAATCTGTCGCACTGGATCGTGGATCTGGTGGACACCGGGACCACCCTGCGGGAAAACGGGCTGGCCGAGCGGGAGACGATCCTCGAGGTGCAGGCGGTGCTGGTGGCGAACCGGGCGAGCCAGAAGCTCAAACTGGAGCGGTATCTCGAGCTGATGCGACGTCTCGAGGCCGGCGCGACGTAGCCGACGGTCATCACCCGCAGTGCAACGACGACGCAACAGCACGCAACCGCAACAACTGCAAACCACAGAGGCACGGAGGCACAGAGACAACCTGGAGTTGGTGGTGGCTAGCGGGGGGCCGATGACCTCCCCGGCCTCACCAAGCGCACCCACCTACAAATGCTGTCTCTGTGCCTCTGTGTCTCTGTGGTTTGCAGTTGCAGTTCTCAGTGCCTCCCGTGTTTCCTCCGTCCCAGCTCCACCGCCAGCTCCAGGGCCGCCCGCATGCTCCCGGCGTCGGCCTTCCCCTGCCCCGCGATATCGAACGCCGTCCCGTGGTCCGGCGACGTGCGGATGAACGGGAGTCCGAGCGTCACGTTCACCCCTCGCCCGAACGCCGCCACCTTGATCGCGGTCATCCCTACGTCGTGGTAGGGAGCCAGGACCACATCGAACTCGCCATTCAGCGCCCGGACGAACACGGTGTCGGCGGGGAGCGGGCCCGCCGCCCCTAGCTGGTCCGCGGCGGGCCGGAGCACGCGCTCGTCCTCGTCCCCGAAGAGCCCTGACTCCCCCGCGTGCGGGTTGAGCGCGCAGAGCACGAGCCTCGGCTTCGGCAGCCCGAACAGCTCGCGCAGCGCCCGCTCGGTGATCCGCCCGATCTTGATCACCCGCTCGGTGGTGAGGAGCGCGGGGACGTCGCGCAGCGCCACGTGCGTCGTCACCAGCACGACCCGGAGCCGGTCGGCCGCAAGCATCATCGCGGTATCGACGTCGCCGGCGAGATGGCCCAGCCACTCGGTATGCCCCGGATAGGGGAACCCGGCGAGATGGAGCGCGTGCTTCTGGGCCGGGCCCGTCACGATCGCGTCCACCTCGCCCTCAAGCGCGAGGCGGGCCGCCCGCTCCACCGCGTGCCCGGTCAGCTGGCCCGCCCGCGCCGCCCGCCCGCGCTCGATGGCAGCCGAGGCTCCGCCACCGATCCGCTCGCCGCTTCCCGCGCCCCAAGCCCCGACGGAGATTCGCCGCGCGGCGGGAACCCACGCGATCTGGTCTTCGGCACCGATCACGGTCAGCTCGGCGCCGAGCGGCTCGGCAAGGGCGCGCGCGACGATCTCGGGACCGATGCCGCGAGGGTCGCCCAGCGTGATTGCGATGCGAGGTGGAGCGGACGGGCTCATGGCGGGACCGACCCGCCTAGGTGCGGATCTCGACGTACGCCTTCTTGCGGAGCTGATCCAGGTAGCGCCGCACGCCGAGCTGGTCGCCGAGCTGCTGCCGTACCTTGTCGCGCACGTCCTCGTAGCGGACGTCGCCCTCGGGCCGGCGCGTGGTGATGACCACGACGGCGTACTTGATCCTGGCGCCGGCCGCGCCCTCCAGGGCGAAGGGCGAGATGACGGTACCTTCGCCGCTGGTGCCGATGGCCTGGGCGTAGGCGGGCGGCAGCTTGGTGACCGGCACGTCCCGCGCCTCGCGCTCCTCGGGCCGGTCGTGGTAGCGGTTCTGGAGTGAATCGAAGCTCGCGCCCGCCTTGAGAGCCTGGTAGATGCTCTCGGCCAGCTTGCGCGCGCTGTCCCCCTCCTGCTCCGTGATCTCCGGCATGATGAGGATGTGCCGCGCCTGCACCTCGCCCGGCTGCGAGCGCTCGACCTGGATGATGTGGTAGCCGAAGGGCGTCTCGACCGGATCGGACACGACACCTGGCTTGAGAGTGAAGGCGACCCGCTCGAACTCCGGCACCATCGTCCCGCGGCGGAACCAGTTGAGCGACCCGCCCAGCTCGCGGGACCCGGAGTCCATCGAGAAGCGCTTGGCCGCCACCGCGAAGTCGCCGCCGCGCCGGATGCCCTGCGCGATCGAGTCGGCCAGCTGATAGGCGCGCTGCTTCTCGTCGACCGACGGCTGAGGCGCTACCACGATCTGGTGGAAGCTGATGGTGGCGGGCCGCTTCTCCAGCGTGGTCTTCTGCTGCTCGAAGTAGGTCCGCATCTCCTTCTCGGTGGGCACGACCGACTTGAGCTTGCCCGAGCTGCGCCGCTCGTCGATCAACCGATTCTGGAGCGCGGCGCGACGCTGCTGGTCGAACAGCCAGCGCCGATACTCGTCGGGCGTCTGGAACCCGGCCTTCCGCAGCTCAGACGCATATTCCAGCTCGGACGAGAAGTTGCTGCGAATCTTCTTGATCTGCTGCTCGACGCCGTCCGCGATCTCCTGGTCGGTCACCTTGATCGTCGTGTCGCGCTCCGCCTCCTGCACCATCAGCTCTTCGTCGATGATGCTCTGGATCACCTGCTTGCGAAGCTCGGCGGCCGCCTCCGGCGACGACGGCGGCTTGCCGCCCTGCGATTGCCGGGAGAAGATCTCCTCGTCCACCTGCGAGCCGAGAATCGGCCGGTTACCGACCACCGCGACCACCCGGTCCACGACGAAGCTCGTGTCGCGGAGCGGCGCCGGCTTGCCGGCGAGGGCGGTGCCGGCGTCGGACGCGGCCGGGGTCGCCGGTGCCCCAGCGGGAGCCGATGAGGGAGCAATCCCGGCCGCCGCCGCGCGGGCCGCGCTATCGGGCGCGGGTGCGGCACCGGGCACGGCGATGTCCTCGATGGGCGCGGCAATAAGGGGCGCGCTGGACGGCGCGGGCGGGGTGGATGGCGCGGGCGCGGCAGACGGAGGGGCGGCGGGTGGTCGGGCGCCGCTGTCCCCGGGGCTCTGGGCCACGGCCGCGGGTGCCAAGCCCGCGGCGCTCAGCAGCAGAAGGAATCCGAGTCCGAAACGGGGGCGCATGCTTCCGGAATGCCTACTTCTTGCCACCCGTCGCAGCGGCGGCGGTGTCGTGGGTCGGCGCCGGAGGACCACCCGGCACCGGTGGGCCGCCCGGTGCCGGCCGGAGTCCGGTGGGCGGCGCGGCGGAGTCGCGCTTGGCCTGCTGGATGAGCGCGATCTCGAGGCCGCGGGTCACGCCGGGGTCGCTGATCCGATAGTGCCCCTGCTCCCGCAACAACGTGCCGAGGGCGCCCGGCATCGGCCGGATCCGGAGGCGGCCCGAGATCAGCTTGTCGAAGTACTGATTCACGCTCTGCTGCGCGTTCTTCCCCGAGTCGGTTCCGCTCAGCCCCATCTCCACCTGGAGGCTGTCGATGCCGCCGGCGTAGCGGTCGGACAGCATTTTCCACTCGTCGCTCGTCAGCGCCACCTTGGCCGAGTCCGCCTGGCGGAGCAACAGCATGTTGAGCGACAGCACCTTGGCGAACTGGCTCAGCACGGTGTCGTTCGCCTGCTTGAGCTGGGCATCGTACTGCGGCGGAAGCGCGCGCACCCACTTGAGATATTCGCCCACCGTCAGCTCGCCGTTCTTGAACGACGTGAGCCGCTTGGCCGATCCCTTCGATACCTCGGGGCTGAGCGCGGCGGCTCGCATGTCCGCCGCCGCGGTCTTGGCGACGTCGAGCTGGTTTGCCGCGCCCAGCGTCTCCATGTAGGCCGAGTCCGCTTTGCCCGCGGTGACCTGTGCCAGGTAGCCCGCGAGTCGAGGCGCCACGGCGGCCGCTGAGGGCCGCTTGATGATGTGGTAGCCGAACGGTGACTCGACCACGCCGCTCATCGCGCCGGGCGCGAGCTTCCATCCGGCGCTGTCGAACGGAGGCACGAACCGTCCCTTGGGGCTGGGGGGCAGGAAGCCCTGATCCGCCTTGGTCCCCGGGTCATCCGAGAGCTGCGACGCGAGCTGACCGAAGTCCGACCCGCCTTTGAGCTTGGCGAGCGCGGCCTCGGCCTTCTTCCTGGCGGCGGCCTTGGCTTCGGGCTTGGCCTGCGGGCCGCCGGCGCCGAACAGGATGTGCTGGAAGACCCGCAGGCTGTCGCCGTTGTAGACGCTGTCGACCACCGCGGCCGACGGCTGGCCCCGCCTGGCCGCGATCGAGTCGTGCCAGTGCTGGGTGCGCAGCTCGGCGATTTCAGGCCAGAGCGCTTTGGCTACACTCGCGGAGTCCTTCGGGAGCTTGCCCGACGCCGCGGCCTGCGCGAACAGCGCGTAGTCGACCCAGAGATTGGTGACGAAGCCGGCTGCGTCCTTCGTGAGCCGGATGCCGCGCGGCGCGGCCAGTATCCGGGCCAGCGAGTCGGGCGGCAGCTTGAGGCTGCCCGCTTCCGCGGCCACGTCCCGCCGGGCGGTGAAGGTCTCCTTGAAGTTGGCGCAGCCGGCGAGGGCGACCAGCACGACGAGCGACACACGACGCATGAAATCTCCGAAGGGCGATGGGCGTTTGGTTGCAGGCTCTAGGTGACGGCTCTCAATGCGCGCACCAGCGCCGGCGTCATCTGCTCCCCGCCGAGTCGCACCAACCGGAGCGACAGCGGCACCGTCCGCCGGACCTCGGCGGACAGCTGCACGTCGTCCAACGCGGCGGTGAGACCCGCGAGTCGGGGCTGCGTCCCCGCCCGGAACGTGAGGCGTGCTTCCTCGCCTCGGACCAGGACGTGCTGCAATCCCAGCGCGCCCCCGGTCACGCGGAGACGCGCCATGTCGAGCAGGGTTTCCGCTTCGGCCGGGAGCGGCCCGAAGCGCTCGCGCATTTCGTCGCGAAGCCCATCAATCTCGCCGGACGACGCACTCCGCGCCAGTCGGCGGTACAGGTCGAGCTTCACGTCGTCGTCGGGCACGTAACCGTCCGGCAAGTGGGCCGGCCGATCGAGCACGACGTCCGGCGGGAGCGGCTGCTCGGTCTTGCCCTGGCCGCGGAGCGCGCGAACCGTCTCCTCCAGCCACCGCAGATAGAGATCGAACCCCACCGCCTGCGCGTGGCCCGATTGCTCGGCGCCGAGCAGGTTGCCGGCGCCGCGCAGCTCGAGGTCCTTGAGGGCGATCCGATAGCCCGCGCCGAGGTCGGTGTGGTGCTCGAGCACCTTGAGCCGGTCTTCCGCGTCGGCGTCGATCGTGTCGGGCACGAGCAGGTAGCAGTAGGCGCGCCGGTGGCTGCGGCCGACGCGACCCCGCAGCTGGTAGAGCTGTGCCAGGCCGAAGCGATGCGCGTCGTGGACCACCATGGTGTTGGCGTTGGGGACGTCGAGGCCCGACTCGACGATCATGGTGGACACGAGAATGTTCACCTCGCCCGAGACGAAGCGGCGCATCACCTCTTCCAGCTCGTCGGCGGGCATCTGCCCGTGGGCCACGCCCACCTGCGCCCGGGGAGCGAGCGCCCGCACGCGCGCGGCGATCGTCTCGATCGTCTCGATCCGGTTGTGCACCACGAACACCTGGCCGCCGCGGTCGAGCTCCCGCGCGAACGCCTCTTCGAGCAGCCCGTCGTCCCACGGCTCGACGAACGTGAGGATGGGCGAGCGGTCGCGCGGCGGTGTCTCGATCAGCGTGAGGTCGCGGAGGCCCGAGAGCGAGAGATGCAGCGTGCGCGGGATCGGCGTGGCCGTGAGCGTCAGCACGTCCACCGCGAGCCGGATCGCTTTGAGCCGTTCCTTGTGCTTCACCCCGAAACGGTGCTCCTCGTCCACGATCAGGAGACCGAGGTCCTTGAGCACGACGTCCTTGGACAGCAGGCGATGGGTTCCGATCACGATGTCGATCTCGCCCGTTGCCATGCGGTCGAGCGCCTGCTTCTGCTCCTTGTGCGTGCGGAAGCGCGAGAGGACCTCGGTCTTGATGGGATAATCCGCCAGGCGCTCGAGGAAGGTGCGGCCGTGCTGCTCCGCGAGAATGGTGGTCGGCACGAGCACGGCTACCTGCTTGCCGCCCTGGACCGCCTTGAACGCCGCCCGGACCGCGACCTCGGTCTTGCCGTAGCCGACGTCGCCCACGAGGAGACGATCCATCGGCTTGGGCAGCTCCATGTCGCGCTTGATGTCCTCGGTCGCCTTGCGCTGATCCGGCGTGTCCTCGTACAGAAAGCTCGACTCCAGCTCGCGCTGCCAGCGGGTATCCGGCGGGAACGCGTAGCCGCCGGTCACCTGCCGCCGCGCGTACAGATCGAGCAGCTCGGCGGCCATCTGCTTGATCGCCTGGCGGGTGCGCTCGCGCACGCGCTGCCAGCTGGCCCCGCCCAGACGATGGAGTCGGGGCGGCGGGCGGTCCCCGTCGTCGCCGGCGGCGCGGTAGCGCTCCAGCTGGTCGAGCCGATAGAGCGGGACGTTCAGGCGGTCGCCACCCTCGTACTCGACCACCGCCACCTCCAGCGTCGATTCGCCCACCGTCACGGTATCGATCCCCCGGTAGATACCGATGCCGTGGTCGAGGTGCACGACGTAGTCGCCGAGCGTGAGCGTGCCGGTCGCGGCGGACGGAGCGGCCTGGCGGTAGCGGCGGGTGCGACGGAGACGGCGAGCGCGGCGGAAGATCTCGTGGTCGGTGAGCACGCGGAGCGACGGCATGACGAACCCGCCCTCCAGCGCGCCGATCGCGAGCACGGCCGACGACGCCCGTCCGTGCTCTTCCAGCAGCTCCTCCAGCCGCTCCATCTGGCCCTCGTTGTCGCAGAGGATCAGCGTCGGCGGCGATCCGTGGAGCAGGCTCCGGAGGCGGTTGAGGTCGCGGTCGACGCGCTCGGGCGGGAAGAATCCCACCTGGTGCTCGACCGCTTCCTCCCGGAGCAGCAGCCGGGCGAAGCCATCGAGCCGTTCGCGCCAGCAGGCCGGATCCTCGAAGATCGCGTCGCGGCTGGGGACCTCTTCGCCCAGCTTCCGGGCGATCTCGAGGTGGTGCGCGGCCTCGCGCCAGGCGCGCGCGACCTCGTCGGCGTCGGGGCCGGCGGCTTCCTGGACGAGGAGGGTGTCGGCGGGGAGGAGCTCGAGGAGGGTGCGGCGAGCGGCATGGGGCGCACGCGCCCCTGTGCCCTCGCCATCCTCCCGCACCCCCACCGTCGTAATCGGCAGCACCGTCACCGCCGTCAGCTCCTCCAGTGACCGCTGGCTCGTCAGATCGAAGCCGCGCAGCGACGAGATCTCGTCGCCCCACCACTCCGCCCGGGCCGGCGCCGCCATCCCGAAGCCGTAGACGTCCACGATGCCCCCGCGGACGCTGAACTCGGCTACCTCGGTTACCGTCGGCACCCGCCGGTACCCCATCCGCTCGAGCGCCGCGACCACGTCACGCAGCGGCTGCCGCGCGCCCACGGTGAGCCCGAGCGTGAGCTGCTCCAGCGCCGCCGGCACGAGCGTCCGCTCG
>DATBQV010000245.1:0-5671 GCA_036560625.1 Gemmatimonadales bacterium | reverse complement strand
GCGACCGCGGCGAGCACGAGATCGCCGAGCAATTCGGCGTCGCGGCCCTCGAACGCGCCCGGGTCGATGGTGACCGCGCGGATCGTCCCTCGGCCGTCGGCCGTCACCCGCACCAGCCCACCACCGGAAGTGGCTTCGATGGTACGCCCGGCAAGCTCCGATTGGAGCTGCTGCAGCCGGCCCTGGACCTGCTGGCTGAGTTGAAAAAGCTGCTGGAAATCGGCCATGCTCTCGGGTAAACCCGCCATAGACGGCAAACTAGACTTGCAAGAAATCTGCCGCAAGAAGCTGTTAGGCTAACGGCTACTCTACTATCTCCAAATCTAATGCCTCTGCGGCCGTATCCAGCGCCGGATCCTTGGCGCGGAGGTGGGTCAGGCGATCCGCCCGGATCGACGCTTCCGACATCCGCCGGGGTGCCACCGGCGTACCCGCGTCCACCAACGGCCCCGACGCGATCCGGAGCCGTACGGGCTGTCCGACGGCCCGGCCGACGATCTCCTCGACCAGGGCCGCATGCTCCTGGAGGGGTTGCACAAAGAGGCCGGCGGATTCAGGGAGGCGTAGGGTAAGCCATGGCGCCTCGACCTCCGCGGGCTCCGCCGTTCCCACCGCCTCGCCAAGGAAGGGCCTGCGCTCGCGCACGGCGGCGACCACCACCGGCCACGCAGCGCGCAACGAGGCGGCGGTAAACTCGATGGACTGGGATGCCGGCGGCGACGTGCGAGGCGGAGCCTCGGGCCCCGGGGGTTGCGCATCGGTCCTGGCACTGGTCCGTCGCGGCGCGGCGGCCGGCTCAGCCGAGCCCCGCTGGCTTCCGCGCGGCGGCTCCGACGGACCCGTTCCGCCGCCGCCGATCACCTGCTCGAGGTCGACGATGCGGTCGAGCATCGCCCAACGCAGTAGCAGTGTCTCGACCACGAGCCGAGGGTTCCCGCTGCGCCGGACCGCCGTCTCGTTGTCGGCGAGCAGCTTGAGCATGCGCAGCACGTCGCCCGCGGTTAGCTGGTCGCGGTACCGCCGAAGCGTGTCCCGCATGGCTTCGGTCAGACCCTCCGGCTCGGCGCCGAGCTGGAGCATGAGCAAGGCCCGGAGCATTTCCCCCACGCCGCCCATGAACTCGGCGAGATCCGCGCCGGCATCCATGAGCTGCTCCACCAGAGGGAAGACGGCGGCGGGCCGCCGCTCGGCGACAAGAGCCAGAACCTCCGCGTAGCGCTCGTCGCCGGCCAGGCCGAGGATCTCCCGCACGCGCGCGGCCGTGATCGCGCCCTCCCCGAAGCTCAGACACTGATCCAGCATCGAAAGCGCGTCGCGCATGCCGCCGTCGGCATGGCGCGCGATGAGCGTCAGCGCGTCGTCATCCGCTTCGATGCGCTCGAGGGCCAGCACCTCGCGGAGGCGCGCCTTGATGGCGGCAGGCCCGATGCGGCGGAAGTCGAACCGCTGGAGCCGGGAGAGGACGGGCGCCGCCGTGGCACCGATCTTCTGAGGATCCGTGGTGGCAAAGACGAACACCACCCGCTCGGGCGGCTCCTCCAGAATCTTGAGGAGAGCATTCCACGCCTCGCGGGTGAGCATGTGCGCCTCGTCCACGATGTACACCTTGTAGCGCCCCTCCTGAGAGGCGGCATACATGGCCCGCTCGCGGAGATCCCGGGCATCGTCGACGCCCCGGTTGCTGGCCGCGTCGATCTCGATGACGTCGAGATTGGCCGACCCGTTCCAGACGCGGAGGCACTCCTCGCACTGGCCGCACGGCTCGCCCGACGGGTCCCGATTCGGGCAGTTGAGCGCCATGGCGAGGATGCGGGCGGCTGTGGTCTTGCCGACGCCGCGAGGCCCGGTCAGGAGATAGCCGTGTCCCACGCGGTTCCGCGCGACGGCGCCGCGCAGGACCGCCGTGACATGATCCTGGACGAGGAGGTCGGCGAAGCGCTTCGGACGGTAGCGGCGGGCGAGGGCGATCATGCCACGGTGAACGGTGAACGGTAAACCGGGAACGGGTACACAGGTGGGGCCGGGTGGGGCCCGTTCACTGTTTACCGTTCACTGTTTACCTGCCGACCTGATAGGGGGCGTCCGGAAAAGAAAAGTGCCTCAGGCTCCCCGAAGCGACACCGGGCATCGCTTAGCGCTGCTACCGGCGAGGTCCTGACGCGGTTCACGCGCCGGCGCCCTTCGGACCTGAGGCACCCGTAGTATAGCGAGTCGGCCTCGACCGCGAAACTCCCGGCTACTTGGGCGCGGCGTTCGAGCTGTACATGTCGACGACGTAGCGCCACCGGCCGTCGGCCTGCCGCTTGAACACCTCCAGGAACTTGCCGTCCTCGGGCGCCTGGGCGGGCGTTCCCTTTGCCTTGGGGGTGGTCACCATGTGGTAATGGCCAACCACATAGGCAAGATCGCCCCGCCCCTCGATCTGGTCCGTGCCCAAGGTGAGGACCACGGTGTACGGCTGGAGAAACCCGTTCCAGAACTCGCGGATGGCGGTCCGCCCCTTGACCGGCGGCGCGCCCGGCGGCAGCAGGACCGCATCCTCCGCATAGGTCGCGGCCACCTGATCGACGTCGCCGGTATTGGTGCCCACGGCGAAGAGAGAGTCGGCAGCCAGCATCTGCGCTTGGTCCGCGGCCGCGAGGGCGGCAGATCCGCCCGCGGCTTCGGCCGGCGGGGCGGCCGGACGACACCCGGCGACCCCCGCGCAGAGGAGCAGGGGTACAGTCCAGGAACAACGAGTCATCATGACCTCCAGACGGGGGAACTGCGCGGGTCGAGACCGATTCACTCGAGCCTCCCCCGCTGCTGGGTCTGCATGGTACGGAGCTCCCAGGTCTCGGCCACGACGCCGCCGAGCAGGAACACGATGGCGGTATAGTAGACCCAGAGCACGAACAGGACGGCCGCGCCCACTTGACCGTCACCCGACACGCTCTCCAATGACGCGATGTGGGTGAGATACAACCCGTAGAGGCGCTTGGCGACCTCGAAGAACACGGCGGAGAACACCGACGCGATCAGCGCAATGCGGCCGGGAATCCGGCGCAGCGAGGCGTAGCGGTAGACGACGTAGAACAGCACCAGCTGGAACGCGAACGCCAGCCCCTCACCCAACAGGCGCCCCACCCAGCTCACCCAGAATCGGAGGTGCGGCGCCACTTCCCTACCGCGGGATTGCAGGTACGCCAGTCCCGCGACCACGGCCGCGTTCCCCAGAAACAGAAGCAGCGTCGCCAGCACCATCCCGGCATCCTGCGACTTGCCGCGGAGATAGGCGATCACTGGATGGCGGCGCCGCGTCGGGCGTACCGAGACGTCGAAGATCTCGTTGAGGGCCGTTCGGACGCCGGCGAACAGCCGGGTGCTGAACCAGACGAACGCCGGAACCGCGACAAGCGAGATCTGACCGCGGCGCTCGGTGATGCGGGTGAGGATGCGCTCGATCAGCGCGAACGGGTCTGCGCCAGGCGTGGTGTCGTGCGGCGGCAGGAACCGGTGGAAGAGCTGGTTGGCGTCGGCCGGGCCCGGGCCCAGCGATGTGCCGGCCACCGCCTGCGCAAGCGCGGTGAGCCCGACGAGGAGCAGAAGGAAGAAGGGAACCGCGGCGAGCAACGCGTCGAACGTCAGCGCACTCGCGAGGAACGGGACGTTGTTTTCGTCGGCGGCCTGGAGCGTGCGGAAAAGAACGCCACCGGGTGAGAGATGCCAGCCCCGGCGTCCGGAGCCGCTCAGGCGAGCGGCTCCTCGACGTCCACGTCGGCGGCGCCGGCCGCGCGACGCCGGGCCCGCGCATCCGCGAGGCGCCGCTCAAGCTCCTGCCGAGCGCCCGGCGGCGCGCTCGGCGCACGGGTCGCGGATGAGCGGGGGAGCGGTTCTTCCTCTAGCTCCTCGTCCTCATCGTCATCCGTAAGGTCGGCCAACGGCGCCTTGCGGCCGCCGAACTGTTGGCTCAGCTCGTCCAGCTTCTCTTCAGTCATGGCGCGAAGCTTCCAGAGCCTCCGCTGCAGCAGGCGGCGGGTCTCCTCGCCGCTCCGCGGCGCGTAAAGGAGCGCGAGTCCGGCTCCGAACACGGCGCCCCAGAACAGCCACCGGGCGGACGAGTCCCCACCACGCTCCACGTACACTACTTCGGGACGGTTGGTACGACGCATGCTGCCTCCTATTCCCCAGCGTCGGGGTCGTCTTCGGCGGCCACGAGCGCGGGTTTGAGCGCCGCATGGTGCTGAAGCGGCGCCTGGACGTGACGGCGGATCAGCTCCGCCGTGCCGTTGACGTTCAATTGAGTGAAGAGAAACGCAAAGGTGCTTTCGAGATCGGCCGCGATGGCGGCCCGCACGTCCTCCGGTAGACTCCAGAACTCGCGCTTGAACGGGCCGATCGCCTTCTTGCGCGCCTTGTAGTAGAACTGCTCCTCCGAGTCGCCTGCCTTTCGCTCGCCTTTCGCGTTCTCATCCAGCCATTTCTTGACCTCCGCCCGGAGCGCCACCGGAAACCGGGGGTGATCGAAGACGATGTTCTGGAAGTTGGTGGCGAGGTGAATCTCGGCAGTCTCGACGCGGGGGAAATTGCCGAACGCGTTCGAGGGGAGCGTGCTGGCGCCGTGCTGCACCGCCCCGGCGAGATGGTAGGTGTCACGGGCCACGCGCGACAGCGCGGCCAGGGCCTCGAGATCGAGCTGCACGTCCGCGATGCTCCCGTCGGGAAGCACCACACCGCCGTGCGAGGTCCCCGTCTGCACCGAGATCTTGCTGATCCCTTCGTGCCGGCCCAGCCCGGCGAGCGCCGCGTTGTAGCCCTTCATGAACGCATGCAGCTCGTCGACCGTGCTGTTGTGGCCGCCCACCTCTCCGATTTCGGCTCCGACCGAGACGGTGACCCCCCGGGGCTCCCGCTCGCGGATGAGCTGCGTGATCTCGGCGCCCCGCTCATAGTTGAGCCGCTGTTGCTCGACCAAGGTGGCGTGCGCGAGATCGACGAGGGTCGACGTGTCGACGTCGATGTTGTAGAAGCCCGTGCCGATCTCCTCGGCGATCAGCTTCTTGACCTCGGCCACCTCACCCGCGGGATCGGCCTGGTATTTCTTCTGGTTGACCTGGCAGTGGTCGCCCTGGATGAAGAGGGGGAGCGTGTGACCCTCACGGAGCGCCGCGGCAAGCACCACGGCCATATACTCCGCCGGGCGCTGCTCCGTGTACGCGATCTCGGAGCGAGCGATCTCGAGGATGATGGCGCCGGCCTGGCCCGCGCGCGCCGCCCGGAACACCGCGCGCGCCGTGTCGTAGGCCATGGTGCGCACGTTGATGGCGGGCACGGTGAATCCGCCGCACTCCCCGCGGCCGCGGGCGCGGTACAACCCGTTGATCGACGCCGGACGCGCCCCGGTGGCCTGACCCAGCTCCCAGAGCAGCCAGCGCGCCGCGTCCCGCTCGTCGGCGGAGCCGAACACCGCGCGCCAAGCGAGCCGGTCGGTGGCGGGTGAGCGCAGTTTGGCCGGATCGCGCACGGCGACGCCGGTGCCGGCCAGCGTGACCGCGCCCCCGTACAACTCGACCGCTTCGCGAATCGCATCCGCCATGCGAGCGTCCTCTCCTCCAGCGTACCTGCGCCGGGTGCTTCCTCGAAAAATGTAGGCCTGCCACCAGTGAAGGTCTAGATCTCGTCACCGGTGTCG
>DATBQV010000244.1:0-3115 GCA_036560625.1 Gemmatimonadales bacterium | reverse complement strand
CCTACGGGTCAGGCTGCACCGGCAGCCGGTTCTTGAACGGCACGCTCGACCTCCACGAGCAGTTGGAGCACGCCCTCGCCGAGTTCATGGGCAAGGAGGCGTGCCTCGTCTTTTCAACCGGCTACCAGGCCAATCTCGGGCTCATCTCGGGGCTGGTCGGCCGGGGCGAGGTCGTCTACCTCGACAAGCTGGACCATGCCTCGATCGTCGACGGGGCGAAGATGTCCTACGGCGACACCGAGCGCTTCAATCACGGCGACCTGGCGGGCCTCGAGCGCAAGATGGACCGGGACCGGTCCAGCCGGGGCTCGATGATCGTGGTGGACGGGGTTTACTCGATGGAAGGCGACATCGCCGACCTGCCCGGCCTGCTCCGGATCGCCCGGAAATACGGGGCGGTGCTCGCGGTGGACGATGCCCATTCCGTAGGCGTGCTGGGCCCCAACGGCGACGGCACGGCGGCCCATTTTGGCCTGACGGACGAGGTGGACGTCATCGCGGGGACGTTCTCGAAGTCGCTCGCGTCGATCGGCGGGTTCGTCGCCGCGCCCGAAAGCGTGATCCACTACCTCCGGCACCACAGCCGGCCCCTCATGTTCACCGCGTCGCTGCCTCCGGCCAACACGGCCGGCGTGCTGGCGGCGCTCGCGGTGCTCCAACGGGAGCCAGCGCGGCGGGACCGGCTGTGGGCCAACACCCGGCGCCTCCAGGACGGGTTCCGAAGTCTGGGCTTCGACATCGGCCCCACCGAGACCCCGATCGTCCCGGTGCTCATCGGCCCGATGGAAAAGACATTCCTGATGTGGCGCAAGCTGTTCGACGCAGGCGTGTTCACCAATCCGGTGGCCCCGCCGGCCGTGGCACCGTCGCAGTGCCGGTTGCGGACCAGCCTCATGGCGACGCACACGTTCGAGCAGATCGACTACGCGCTCGACGCCTTCGCCCGCATCGGCCGGGAGCTGGGGGTCATCTGACCGTTCCCGCGCGCGTCCGCGCGGCGCGCAGCTCGACGGACCTCAAGCGCTTCATCGACCTTCCTTACCGACTCCACGCACGGGACCCGCTTTGGGTCCCGCCGTTGCGTCGGGACGTAGCGACGCTCCTCTCCCGCGACAAGAACCCCTTCTTCGAGCACGCCGAGGCCGAGTATTTCCTGGCCGAGCGTGACGGCGAGGTCGTCGGCCGCGTCGCCGCCATCCACAACCGGCTCCACAACGAGACCCACGGCGACCGCGTGGGTTTCTTCGGCTTCTTCGAGTGTGTGGACGACCAGGCCGTCGCCGACGCGCTCTTCGGCGCGGCCGCTGAGTGGATTCGCCCGCGTGGCCTCGACACGCTGCGGGGACCGGCCTCGTTCTCCGTCAACGACGAGTGCGGCCTCCTGGTCCAGGGCTTCGAGACCCCGCCCACGCTCATGATGCCGCACAACCCGCCCTATTACCAGGCGTTGCACGAGCGGGCCGGGTTCGCGAAGGCCAAGGACCTTTGGTGCTTCGAGGGGACCGATCCCGCCGGCGACTTCGGGGCGCGGCTCGTCCGGGCAACCGATCTCGTGCAACGGCGCTTCGGCGTGACGGTGCGCCCGCTCAAGATGGCCGATTTCGACGCGGAGGTCGCACGAATCAAGGAGTTGTACAACGCCGGGTGGGAGAAGAACTGGGGTTTCGTGCCGATGACCGAGCGGGAGATCGATCATCTGGCGGAGCAGTTCAAGCCGGTCGTCGTTCCCGAGCTGGTGCTCTTCGCGGAGAAGGACGGCAAGATCATCGGCTTTGCCATCTGCATGCCTGACCTGAACGCGGCGTTCCGGGGCAACCGCTCCGGCGCCTTCCTCCCCGGACTCGTCCGGGTCCTCTGGATGCTCAAGACCCACCGCATCGGGCGGCTTCGCGTGCTGCTGCTGGGCATCCTGCCGGAGTACCGCGGCAAGGGCGTCGACGCACTCCTGTACGCCAGCATCTGGCGGAACGGGAATGCCAGTCGGATTCACTGGGGAGAGGCCGGCTGGATTCTCGAGGACAATCCCGCGATGATCGCCGGTATGGTGAAGATCGGCTGGAAGCACTACAAGACCTACCGGCTCTACGACCGCGCTACATGAAGGTGCTGGTGACGGGCGCGACCGGGTTCGTGGGAAGCCACCTGGTCGAGGCGCTCCGCCGCCGCGACGCCGAGGTGACCGCCCTGGTGCGTTCACCGGGCAAAGCCGCCGGGCTGAGCGGCCTGGGCGTGCGCCTGGTGGCCGGCGACCTCCATGACCGCGCGGCGCTGGAAGACGCGACCCGCGGACAGGCGATCGTAATCCATGTCGCGGGCCTCGTCGCGGCGCGGGGCGAAACCGAGTTTCTCCGGGCCAACCGCGACGGAACCGCCAACCTGCTCGACGCCGCAAGCCTGGCGGGTGTCGGCCGATTCGTGCTCGTGTCGTCCATGGCCGCAGGCGGCCCCTCGGCGCTGGGGCGGCCCCTTACCGGCATTGAGCCTCCCCGACCGGTTACGGCGTATGGTCGCAGCAAGCTGGCGGCGGAAGAGATCGTGCGAGCGGGCCGGGTCCCCTGGACCATTCTCCGCCCGCCCATCGTGTACGGCCCTCGCGACCGCGAGATCCTCAAGGTCTTCCGGCTGGCCCGGCTCGGCCTCGGTCCGGTCTTCGGCACCGGTACCCAGGAGCTATCCGCGGTACACGGCGCCGACCTGGCCGGCGCGCTGGTCGCGAGTGCAACGTCTCCGCAGGCTGCCGGGCGCCTCTACTACGCCTGTCATCCCGAGATGTTCACGAGCGCCGCGTTCGTCCGCGCGGTCGGTGACGCTCTGGGGCGGCGGGTGGCGATAGTCCGGATCCCGGCTCGGATCGGCGCGGTCGCGCTCGCGGGCACCGGCGCCGTGGCCGGTCTCACCGGACGGGCCACGATCCTCACCGCGGACAAGGCCAACGAGTTCTTCCAGCCAGCCTGGACCGGCGACCCCGGTTCGCTCATGGCGGAAACCGGGTGGACCCCCGTGTTCGACCTCGAGCGAGGACTCGCGGACACCTACCGGTGGTATCGGTCGGCCGGATGGTTGTAAGGGCGGTGGAGGAGCCCGTGCTGCCCATAACGACCCCACGGCTCCGGAC
>DATBQV010000243.1:0-2116 GCA_036560625.1 Gemmatimonadales bacterium | reverse complement strand
GCCTACCTGCTGGCAATGCGCTCCTTTCCCGGCAAACGCGTGCTCGAAGCCCTGGTGGATCTCCCCATGGTGCTTCCCCCGACCGTGGCCGGCGTGGGCCTGCTCCTCGCGTTCGGGCGGGCAGGGCTTGCCGGCCGGGCGCTCGCGGTCGCCGGCATCTCGCTGCCCTTCACGACCGCCGCGGTGGTGCTCGCCCAGACGTTCGTTGCCGCGCCGTTCTTCATTACCACGGCGGCAGCCGGCCTTCGGGAGGTGGAGCAACGCTACCTCGATGCGGCGGCCACCCTCCGGGCCGGGCCGGGGTTCGCCCTTCGGCACGTACTCCTTCCGCTCAGCCTCCCATCGCTGCTCGCGGGTGCCGCGATGACCTGGGCGCGCGCCCTCGGCGAGTTCGGGGCCACCATCACGTTTGCCGGGAACCTCCCCGGTCGCACGCAGACCATGCCGCTGGCCGTCTATATCGCGCTCCAAACCGACCTGGACGCGTCGGTGACCCTCTCGGTGCTCCTGGTGCTCGTTTCCTTCAGCGTGCTGGTGCTCCTCCGGTGGGCGCCGGAGCGGGCCGCCCTCTTCCGCAGCCATGCTTCGGGCCGACGTCCGTAAGCAGCTCCGGAGCTTCACACTCGAGGCGACGCTCGGGGTGGACCGCGGGGAAACGCTGGTTCTCGTCGGAGAGAGCGGTGCCGGCAAGACCACGGTGCTGCGGCTGCTGGCGGGGCTCGCGCGGCCGGACGCGGGCCGGATTCGCCTGGGCGACGAGACCTACTTCGACGCGACCACCGGTGTCGACCTGCCGGCGTGGCAACGCGATCTCGCTTACCTCTCGCAGGACTACAGCCTCTTTCCCCACCTCTCCGCGCTGGACAACGTGGCGTTCGGCCTGCGCGCCCAGGGGGTGCGCGCCGCCGCCGCGCGATCGCGAGCGGTCGGCGCGCTCGAGCGTGTCGGGCTCGCTGACGCGGCGGCCCGCCGGCCGGGACAGCTCTCCGGCGGGCAGCAGCAGCGGGTCGCGCTGGCCCGCTGCCTGGTGCTGGAGCCCCGTCTCCTGCTGCTGGACGAGCCCCTCTCGGCGCTGGACCTCCAGAGCCGCGCCGAGCTGCGGACCGAGCTGCGGTCGGTGCTGCAGGGGACGGATTGCGCGACGGTCTACGTCACGCACACGCCGCTCGAGGCGATCGCTCTGGGGACGCGGGTCGCGGCGATCGAGGCGGGGCGCATCACCCAGTCGGGAACGCCCGACGAGTTGCTGCGGCGCCCGCGGACGCCGTACGTGGCCGCGTTCATGGGAGTGAACCTGCTCCAGGGGCGGCTTCTTCGGGGTGACGACGGGGTGGCGCGGCTGCAGACGGGGACCGGCAGCGTCGTGGTGGCCGAGACCGGGGAGGAAGGCGATGTCCTGGTGGCGCTCGACCCTCGCGACATCACGCTCCACACCGAGCAACCGGGAGGAAGCGCACAGAACGCCTTGCACGGATTGATTCTTGAGGTGATGCCCGAGCCGCCGCTGGGAGAGCGGGTCCGCGTGGCGCTCCAAACTCAGCCGCCGCTGGTGGCCGAGGTGACGCGACAGGCGGCCGATGCCCTGCGGCTGCGCGAAGGCAAGCCGGTGTGGGCCGCGTTCAAGGCGACGGGACTGAAGCCCTACCGGTAAGGCATCCTACTCGTGGAAGGCCAGCGACCAGCCGACCGTGGGTCCGCGCGTTCCGACGAGGAACCGGGGGGGACGCAGGCCGAAGATGCGCCAGCGCCCGTTGATCAGCTTGGCGGACGTGACGCCCAGCGCGGCGCCGCCGATCACGTCGCTCACCCAATGCTCCTGCTGGTAGACGCGGGAGACCGCGACGCCGGTGGCGAGCGTATAGAGCCCGACCGTGGCCCACGTCCGATGGATGTCGTCGGAGAGTGAGGCGGCCATCGCGAACGCCAGCGTCGTATGGCCCGAGGGGAACGACGCATCGAAGTGCCCCGGGTCGAAGTCCCAGGCGCTCGTGCTTTGGGTGGGGCGCTCCCGCCCCATCCCGAGCTTGATGCCCTCAGCCATGCCGCCGGCCAGCGCCGCCGAGAACGCAAGCCGAAATCCGGCGTGGGTCACCTTGTCGTTGTGCGAGATCAGCCC
>DATBQV010000242.1:0-6923 GCA_036560625.1 Gemmatimonadales bacterium | reverse complement strand
GATCCGCACCAAGTTCTTGCGTGTCTTTCCCAGCGGGACGCTCGACGTCGAGCTGCGGATGGCGCTGGAGCATTGGAGCCCCGGTGTGGCGGGCCGGGACCCGTTCGGCGACCCCGTGGCGCTACCCGCCGCCACGTATTTCCGGAGCCTCGTGCAGGTGGCGCTGGGCTCGTTCCAGTTCTTCTGGGATCGGGTGAATTTGACGGAGACGCAGAACCCCTACGTGCCCGGGCTTCCGATTGCGGGGAGGCCGAGCGAGTTCGGGGTGCGGTGGAGCTTCGCAAATTAGATGAGGTGAAAGCCGTAAGCCATTGGCCCTTAGCCATTAGCAGCCCTTAGCTAACGGCCAATGGCTAATGGCTGCCAGCTCCTACCCGTAACCCCAACTAGCCGCTACATTTCCCCGCTTTCCCGCACTCGGAGCTCGCGTGCCGCTCAGCATGACGGGGTTCGGTGCCGCGGAGGGACCGGTGGCCGGCGGCCGGCTTCGGCTGGAGATCCGGACCGTGAACCACCGCTACTTCAACCTGGCGGTCCGGCTCCCCGCGGAGTTGGCGGCGCTCGAGGGTGAGCTTCGCGAGCGGCTCCGGCGCGATTTCGACCGCGGGCACCTGGCGGTGCAGGCGCGCTGGGTGGAATACCCGGCGCAGGATGCGGAGATCCGGGTCGATCTCGAGCGGGCCAGCGCGCTGGTGGCGCGGCTCCGCGAGCTGCAGTCGGCGCTTTCCCTTCCGGGGGAAATCTCGCTCGACCTCGTGGCCCGTCAGCCGGAAGTCTTCGGCGCGAACGCCAAGGAGACCCCGGAGGTCGGCTGGAGCGAGGTCGAGCCCGTCGTTGCGCAAGCGGCCGCGGAGTGTCGGGCCATGCGGCGGAAAGAGGGCGACGTGCTGGCCGGCGAGCTGCGGCATCGGCTCGATCTGCTGGAGGCGGGGGCTCAACTCGTGGCCGCCCGGGCACCCGAGCGGATCGTGCGGGAGCGCGACCGGCTCCGCGCCTCGGTCAAGGAGCTGCTCGACGGCCGGGCGGTGGACGAGCAGCGGTTGGCGCAGGAGCTGGCGTTCCTCGCCGACAAGCTCGACATCACCGAGGAGCTGGTGCGCTTCCGCGCCCACGTCGCCGCCGCGCGCGACGCACTCGCGGCGGATCGCCCGACGGGCAAGCAGCTCGGCTTCCTGGCCCAGGAGCTGGGGCGGGAGGTGAACACGATGGGGGCCAAGGCGAACGACGCCGAGATCACCCAGCGGGTCATCGCCATGAAGGGCGAGCTGGAAAAGTTCCGCGAGCAGCTCGAGAACCTCGAGTGAAGCCCTTCCTGCTGGTGCTGTCGTCGCCGTCGGGCGGCGGAAAGACCAGCATCGCGCGGCGGCTGCTCGACGCCCGGGACGACGTCGGCTACTCCGTGTCGGCCACCACCCGGGCGCCGCGCCCCGGCGAGCAGGAGGGCCGCGATTACCACTTCCTCTCGCGCGCCGAGTTCGAGCGCCGCGCCGGGGCAGGGCAGTTCCTGGAGCACGCGGCCTACGGGGGCAACCTCTACGGCACGCTGCGCTCGGAGATCGAGCGGATCTTCGCGGCCGGGCGGCACGCGGTGCTCGACATCGAGGTCGAGGGCGCGCGGCAGATCCGCACCAGCCTCCCCGGGGCCGTGCATGTGTTCGTGCTCCCGCCGTCGGGTGGCGAGCTGGTGCGGCGACTGGAGGGGCGGAACACTGAAGATGCCACGGCCGTTGCGCGTCGCCTGGACCGCGCGGAACACGAGCTGGCCGCGGTGCCCGAGTACGACTACGCGATCGTGAACCAGGATCTCGCGCAGGCGGTACGGCAGGTGTCGGCGATCATCGACGCGGAGGCACAGCGCGTGTCGCGGCAGAACGGGCTGGGCGATGTGATCGCAGGGTTGCGCAAGGAAATCGAGAGAGCGAAAAAGAGCCATTAGCCGTTAGCCATTAGCCATTAGCCGTTAGCTACTACGGAGACTCCATGCACATTACGACGCCCCACGACGTCGCCCGGCAGGCCGGCAACAAGTATCTCGGCGTGCTCGTCGCCGCGAAGTTCGCCCGGTACCTGAACGAGCTGCCGCGCGACCGCATCATCCTGCAGGAGGAGAAGCTCACGACCAAGTCGCTCGACGCGCTGGTCAAGGGCGATCTCAACTACAAGCTGGTCCGCCGCCGGCGCTCCGAGGCCTGAGCGTGTGGGCCGGCCGGCACGTCGTCCTCGGCGTGTCGGGCGGGATCGCATGCTATAAGAGCTGCTTTCTCGTCCGGGAGCTCGTCGAGGCGGGCGCGGTGGTCGATGCCGTGCTCACCCAGAGCGCGGCGGAGTTCGTGCGGCCGGTCACGTTCGAGGCCCTCACCGGGCGCCCCGTCCTGACGTCCCTCTGGGACCGGGGCGGGGCGCTCGCGCATGTAAAGCTCGGCCGCGCGCCGGACCTCGTCATCGTCGCTCCGGCCACCGCCAATCTGCTGGCGCGGGTGGCTCAGGGCCTCGCCGACGACCTGCTCACCACCCTGCTGCTCTCCCGCACCGCCCCCGTGCTGCTCGCTCCCGCGATGAACGACGAGATGTACGCCAATCCGCTCACGCAGCGGAACCTCGCCATCCTGCGCGACCGCGGATTTGCCTTCGTCGGCCCCGAGGTGGGCGCGCTTGCCGAAGGCCCGTCGGAGCGCCCCGGCCGGATGAGCGAGCCCGAGACCATCCTCGCGCACGCGGGCCGGCTGCTCCGCGGTCGCGGGCCGCTCGCGGGGCGCCGCGTGGTCGTCACCGCCGGGCCGACGCGCGAGTCGATCGATCCCGTGCGGGTGGTGACCAATCGCTCCAGCGGGAAGATGGGCTACCGGGTCGCCGAGGCGGCGTGGGAGCGCGGAGCGGAGGTGGTGCTCGTCTCCGGTCCAGTCGCCCTGCCGCCGCCCGTGGGCGTCGCGCTGCGGCGGGTGGAGACCACCAAGGACCTCGAAGATGCGGTGCGCGAGGTTCTGCCGGCCGCCGACGTCCTGGTCATGGCCGCGGCCCCCGCCGACTTCCGTCCCGCCCACCCGAGCCAGAGCAAGCAGCCCAGGATCGACGGCGCGCTCGCGGTGCCGATGGAGCCGACCGACGACGTGCTGGGTGCCACGGAGGAGCGGCGCAAGCCGGGCAGCGTGATCGTGGGCTTTGCGCTCGAGACCGGTGACGCGCTGCCCAAGGCCCGGGCCAAGCTGGAACGGAAGCACCTCGATCTCATCGTCGTGAACGACGCGCTCGAGCCTGGTGCCGGCTTCGAGCACGACACCAATCGCGTGGCGTTGCTGGATCGGGACGGTGGGATGCGCATCCTCCCGCTTCAGTCGAAGCGCCAGGTGGCCGACGCGATTCTCGACGCGGTGGAGGCCCGCCTTGGCGGATGAGCGGAGACGCTACCTGATCCAGCAGATGGAGCTGGGTGGGAGCGAGGTGATTCTGGAGCGGCGGCCCGCCGCCGCTGCTGCCGCCCCCGATGCCAGTGCCGCGCCGGCCGACGCCGAGCCCAAATGGAAAAAGGGCGCCCCGCCGATTCCCGGTCCCGGCCTCACCATCGAGCCCCCCGCGCCCACGCTGCTTGGCGCGGACGGCCTCGCCGATCTCGACTCGCTCGACGCGGTCGCCGAGCGGATCCGCACGACCCACTGCTGCGGCCTCTGTGAGCATCGCACCAAGGCCGTGCCGGGCGAGGGCGATCCGCGGGCGAAGCTGGTGTTCATCGGCGAAGGGCCGGGCGCCACCGAAGACGCCACCGGCCGGCCGTTCGTGGGGCAAGCCGGAAAGCTGCTCGATGACATCATTGCGGCAATCGGTTTGAAGCGCGAAGATGTGTATATCACGAACGTCGTGAAATGCCGGCCGCCGCAGAACCGGAAGCCGCTGCCCGATGAAATCGCCGCGTGCATGCCGTATTTGCGCCGCCAGCTCGCGCTGCTCAAGCCCAAGGTGATCGTGGCGCTGGGAGGCACCGCCGGCGAAGCGATGCTCGACGTCCGCAAGAGTCTGGGCGAGCTTCGCGGGAAGGTGCATTCGTACGGCGGCATTCCACTGATCGTCACCTACCATCCGGCTGCGCTGCTCCGGAACCCGAACTGGAAGAAGCCCACCTGGGATGACGTCCGTATCGCACGACAGCTTCTCGACCGCTGACCCCTACGTTGGGCGCTCGGCGCCCTGGAGCCCCGAGGCCGAGCAGGCCGTGCTCGGGGCGATGCTGCTGGATCAGGATGCCGCGCTCCGCGCGGTGGAGATGGTGGACGACACCGTCTTCTACCGCGAGGGCCACCGGCGGCTCTTCCGCGCCATGCGCTCGCTCATCGAGCGCCGCTCGGTCATCGACCCGGTCACGCTCAACGACGAGCTGGAGCGGCGCGGCGAGCTGTCCCAGGTCGGGGGCTCCGAATACGTGGCGGAGCTGGTGGACGCCGCGCCCACCGCGGCTAACCTGGAACACCACACCAGGATCCTCCGGGAAAAGTCGATCCTCCGCCGTCTGATCGAGGCGTCCACCCAGACTATCACCGAGGCCTACGAAGGCCGCTCCCACGCGCCGGATCTTCTCGACGTGGCCGAGGCGCGGATCTTCCAGATCTCGCAGCAGCGGCGGGATCAGGGGTTCACTCGACTCAAGGAAATGCTCTGGCCGGCGATGGAGCGCATCGAAACGCTCCAGCGTAGCGGCAAGACGATTACCGGTGTTCCCACCGGATTCGTAGACTTGGACGAGCTGACGTCGGGGTTCCAGCCGTCCGAGCTGATCATCGTGGCGGCCCGCCCGTCCATGGGGAAGACGGCCCTGGTCCTCAACGTCGCGGCTCATGCCGCCATCGAGGCCAAAGTCGGGGTTGCCATCTTCTCGCTGGAAATGTCCAAAGATGCGCTGGTGCAGCGCCTCCTCACCGCGGAGGCCCAGGTCGACAGCTCCCGCGTGCGGCGGTCGGCGCTGCGAGATGCCGACTTCGGCCGCCTGGCCCGTGCCGCGGGCATTCTCCAGGGCTGCCCCATCTGGATCGACGATTCGCCGGCCATCACGCTGCTGGAGATGCGCTCCAAGGCCCGGCGTCTCAAGGCGGAGCACGATATCGGGCTCCTGGTGGTGGACTACCTCCAGCTCATGCGGAGCCCGGAGTACTCGGAGAACCGGGTGCAGGAAATCTCGGACGTGTCGCGCTCGCTCAAGGGACTGGCTCGCGAGCTGCAAATCCCGGTCATCGCCCTGTCCCAGCTCTCCCGCGCGTCGGAGCAGCGCGGCGGCGAGCGGAAGCCGATCCTCTCCGACCTCCGAGACTCGGGTGCCATCGAGCAGGATGCCGATGTCGTGATCTTCATCCACCGCCCCGAGTACTACGACAAGGAAGACGAGACGAAGCGTGGGGTCGCCGAGATCATGCTCTCCAAGCACCGGAACGGCCCCACCGGAGACATCACCCTCCGCTTCAGCCGCGAGTTCACCCGGTTCGACAACTTCAGCGCCCGCGAGGAGCCCGCGTAGCGTGGCCCGTGCGCGGTCGGTCTATCGCTGCGCCGAATGCGGGCACGAGCACCCGAAGTGGGCCGGCCGGTGCGAGGGCTGCGGCGAGTGGAACTCGGTGTCCGAGGAGCCGGTCGCCGTGCGAAGCGCACCCCGAGGCGGGGTGGGGACGAGCCGGGGCGGCGCGCGCCATCGGTCGGCAAACGCGCCCGCGCCGGCGCGCCTGCGTGATGTCGCCGCCGAAGCGCTTGCGCGCCTCCGCACCGGCATGGACGAGTTCGACTTCGTGCTGGGCGGCGGCATCGTCCCCGGGTCCATGACCCTCATCGGCGGCGAGCCGGGCATCGGCAAGTCCACGCTGCTGCTCCAGGCCGCGGCTCGGCTCGAGGCGCGCGGGCGCACCGTCCTCTACGCCAGCGGCGAGGAGAGCCCGGATCAGCTCCGTCTGCGCGCCGATCGCCTGGAAGAAGACGCGGGTGCCGTGCACGTCCTGGGCGAAACCCGGCTCGAGGCCATCGTCGAGGCGGCGCGGCGGGTGCGGGCGGAGGTCGTGGTCCTCGATTCCATCCAGACGGTCTACACCGAGGCGCTGGAGAGCGCGCCCGGCAACGTGGGCCAGGTCCGGGAGTGCTCCGGGCAGCTCATGCGCTTCGCCAAGGAGAGCGGGACGGCGGTGGTGGTGGTGGGTCACGTCACCAAGGGCGGGGGCATCGCCGGTCCCAAGACGCTGGAGCACATCGTGGACACCGTGCTCTACTTCGAGGGCGAAGCCACGCTGGACTACCGGCTCCTCCGGGCAACCAAGAACCGCTTCGGCTCGGTCGACGAGCTGGGCGTCTTCTCCATGACCGATCGCGGCCTCTCGGCCGTCCCCAATCCATCGGCAATGTTTCTCGCCGCCCGGGCCGACGGCACCAGCGGCAGCGCGGTCACGGCTCTCATGGAGGGCACCCGCCCCGTGTTGGTGGAAGTGCAGGCGCTGGCCGCCCGCTCCGGATACGGCACGCCGCAGCGGGTGGCCACGGGTCTCGACCCGCGGCGCCTGGCCGTGCTCCTCGCGGTGCTGGAGCGCCGGGCCGACACCTCGTTCGCCAATCTCGACGTATTCGTGCAGGCCAGTGCCGGCGTCCGCCTCACGGAGGCAGGGGCCGACCTGGCCGTCGCGGCCGCGCTCGTGTCGAGCTTGCACAATCGGCCCGCGCCCGCCGACGTGATCTTCCTGGGCGAGATCGGTCTCGGCGGCGAGATCCGTCCCACCGGCGGGGTCGAGCGTCGGGTGCAGGAAGCCGCTCGCCTCGGGTTCCGCCGCGTGTTCGGTTCCACCCGGACCACCGTTCAAGTGCCGGGCGTTTCGCTCGTCGGGCTCGATCACATCGGGCAACTGGTGCGGACGCTTGCCGCGTGACGTCGGCGCGATCGTGGTCGCCGCGGGGCAAGGCACCCGGAT
>DATBQV010000241.1:0-22873 GCA_036560625.1 Gemmatimonadales bacterium | reverse complement strand
CCACATCCCCAGCGTGATCCCGATCGAGAGAAAGAGCCAGGAAACCAGCGTCCACTTGCGGATCGCGTGGATCCAGCCGGCGTCGAGCCGCCGGGACAGGAGCGCGGCCACCGCGAACGCGAACGGGACCGTGATACTGATATACCCGAGGTACAGCATCGGCGGGTGGATCACCATGCCGACGTTCTGGAGCTGCGGGTTGAGTCCTCGACCGTCGATCGGGGTGAACGCCAGCCGCTCGAACGGATTGGCCGAGAAGAGCATCACGCTCACGAAGAACACGACGACGGCGGACGTCACGCCCGCCACGTGCGGCAGCAGGTCCGCGTACCGCCTCGGGGTGAGCGTCTGCGCCAGGCTCCCGAAGAGCGAGAGCACGACGGACCAGAAGAGGAGCGATCCCTTCTGCCCGGCCCAGAACGCCGACACGATGAAGTACGGGGGAAGGTTCCGCGAGGTGTACGCGGCGACGTATTCGATGTTGAAGTCGTGGGCGATGAGGCCCCACCACAGCGCCAGCGAGGCCGCGATCAGGCATAGCAGCAGTGCGTGAGTCGAGCGGGTGACAGCGGCGGCGAGCTCCGGGCGGTCGCGCCAGCGCCCGGAGAACGAGATGGCCGCGCACCACAGGCCGACGAGCGCGGCCGCCCAGAGCGCGAATTCCCCCAGCAATGTCATCGGGAATCAGGCCTTCTTGGTCCCGTACTTGGCTTCATAGCGCGACCCGCACTTGGCGAGCACGTCGGTCGCGCGGATGACACCATCCCGGCCGAGACGGCCCTCGACCACCACTTCGATGTCGTTCGCGTCGGTGAATGTGTCCGGCACGAGACCCTTGTAGCTGACCGGGTAGGTCTTCACACCGTCGGACACCTCGAAGTCGATCCGTTGGGCGGCCGGATCGCGCCGCACGGAGCCCGGAACCACCTTCGCACCCACCTTGAACCCCACGTTCTCCACGAAAGTGGGATCCTGCGCGGTTTTTTGGGCGAGCTCGGTGGGCGTCAGGAAGTAGACGCCGGTCTCGCGCACGCCCTCAGTGATCAGGAACGCGATGCTCCCGACGATCACGGCGGCGCCCAGGAGGAACTTGTGGCCGGCCTTCATGATGACTCCGGGTAAGATCGTGCGATTCCGTGAATATATGCGGGTCAGCCGACGTCCCGACCCCGGGTGGCGGCACCGGGGCGACCTGAATTCAGCCCCGACCTCGAGCCCACCAGAGCGCCGCGCCGACCGCGCGCTTCCATCCTGCCAGCTGGCGCGCCCGCTCCTCCGGATCCGTCCCCGGCTCGAACCGCGCGAACCGACGGCCGGCGAGCAGCTCATCGGTCGAGCGCCACACGCCGAGCGGGATCCCCGCGAGTCCCGCGGCACCCAGAGCCGTCGTCTCCACCATGTCGGGGCGCTCCACCGGGAGACCCAGGACGTCGGCCTGGAACTGCATCAGCCAGTCGTTCGCGGCCGCGCCGCCATCCACCCGCAGCGCCGGGACCGAGAGATGGGCGGCGCCGGTCATGGCCGCGAGCAGCTCCGCGCTGGAAAATGCCATCGCCTCGAGCGCAGCCCGGGCGATATGCGCGCGGGTGGTTCCTCGTGTGATCCCCGTGATCGTGCCGCGGGCGTCGGGCTCCCAGTGCGGCGTTCCGAGCCCCACGAAAGCGGGCACGAAATACACCCCGCCCGTATCCGCCACGCTCCGGGCCAGTGCCTCGGTTTCGGCCGCGGTGCCGATCAGGCCCAGGCCGTCGCGGAGCCACTGAACGGCGGCCCCCGCGATGAAGACGCTTCCCTCGAGCGCGTAGGCCGGCTCGCCAAGGGGCCCGCAGGCGGCGGTGGCAAGCACGCCCTCAGGGGGCGTGGGCACCGCGGCGCCCGCATGGACCAGCAGGAACGCTCCGGTGCCGTAGGTGTTCTTCGCCCGGCCGGGGGCAACGCAGCCCTGGCCGAAGAGCGCGGCCTGTTGATCGCCGGCCAGCCCGGCAACCGGGAGTGCCAGGCCCAGGTGGGCGGGATCGGTGTCGGCGACGACCCCCGCGGACGATACGATCCGCGGCAGGATCTCGGCCGGCACGCCGAACAGCCGGAGCAGCTCGGGATCCCAGTCGCGCGTGTGCAGAGAATACAAGAGCGTGCGGCTGGCGTTAGTGTGGTCGGTCACGTGGGCCCGGTCGCCGGTGAGACGGGCCACAAGCCAGGTCTCCACCGTTCCGGCGGCCAGCTCGGCACGCTCGGCACGGCGGCGCAGGTCCGGCGTGCGCAGCAGCCACTCGAGCTTGGTCGCGGAGAAGTACGGGTCGGGAACCAGGCCGGTGCGCTCCCGAAGCAGCGGAGCCAGCCCGGCCTCGCGCAGCTCACGGCAGCGATCGGTGGTGCGGCGATCCTGCCAGACGATCGCCGGGGCGACCGGAGCGAGCGTGCGACGGTCCCAGAGCACCACGGTCTCACGCTGATTGGTGATGCCGAGTCCGGCCGGCCGCTCGCGGGAGGCGGCCAGGGCCTCGCGCATCGCCGCGATGGAAACCCGGAGGATCTCCTCCGGATCGTGCTCCACCCAGCCGGGCCGGGGATAGTGCTGCGTGAGCTCCCGGTATCCCCGGCCGAGAACACTGCCGTCCTGATGAACGACGAGCGCCGTGGAACCGGTGGTGCCCTGGTCGAGGGCGAGCATCGAGGCCAACGCCGGATCTCTACGCGCCCGCTGCCACCGCCGGAGCCGCGCCCGCGACGGCGGCCGGCGCGCGGATGCCGCGGTCGGTAATAATCGCGGTGATGAGCCCGGCGGGTGTCACATCGAACGCCGGGTTCCACACGGCGACCCCCGCCGGGCCGATGCGCCGGCCGCCCCATGCGAGCACCTCGTCCGGCGCCCGCTCTTCGATCGGGATCCGGGCGCCGTCGGGCGTCGCGGCATCTACGGTTGAGCTGGGCGCCGCGACGTAGAACGGGACGCCGTGCGCCCGGGCCGCGAGGGCGAGGCCGTAGGTGCCGATCTTGTTGGCGACGTCCCCGTTCGCCGCGATGCGGTCCGCACCGACGATCACGCAGCTCACGTCGCCCCGACTAAGCCGGCTCGCGATCATCCCGTCGGCGATGATGGTGCACGGAACCCCGGCCCGCGTCAGCTCCCACGCGGTGAGGCGGCTGCCCTGGAGCAGCGGGCGCGTCTCGGGCACGATCACGGTCGGCCGACGCCCGGCCGCGTGCGCGACGTAGACCGGGGCGAGTGCCGTGCCGATGCCGCCCGTGGCGAGCGCCCCCGCATTGCAGATCGTGCAGACGGTCGCCTGGTCCGGGAGCAGCGCCGCGCCCGCCTCCCCGATGCGCTGGCACATCGCGCGATCCTCCGCCGCGATCGCGTCGGCCTCCGCCCGAAGCGCGGCGGCGAGACCGGCACCGGACCCGCCCGCCGAGTCAGCCCTCGCGAGCATCCGGCTCAGGGCCCACTGGAGATTCACGGCCGTCGGTCGGGTAGCGCCCAGCAGCGCCGCGGCAGCGCGCACTCGGCTCATGCCATCGCTCCCGGCCGCTCCGGCGCGCCCGGCTTCCACGGCCATGCCCATCGCGGCCGCGATGCCGATAAGCGGCGCGCCCCGCACCCGGAGCGACCGGATCGCTTCCGCCATTTCGTCGGCCGTGGCGAGATCCAGATACCGCTCCTCGGTCGGCAACTGCGTCTGGTCCAACAGACGGATCCGGCCGTCCGGCAGCCAGGCGATGGGCGAGGGGAAAGTCATCGGCGGAAGATACCCTGCGTGGTGCGGGGGAGGGACGGTCACTAAGTTCCGGCGTCTTCACCCATCGTCCATGCGACTCGCAAACCTCGCCATCGCCGCCGTTGTCGCCGTCACGCTCGCGCCGCCCCTCCCGGCTCAGGGCGACCCCGGAATCCTCACGCTCGACCGGATCGGGCGCGGCGAGTTCAGGGCCCAGGAGTACGGCCCCATCCGCTGGACCGCCGGTGGCGCGTCCTACACCGTGCTCGAGCCCTCCGCGAGCGTGAAGGAGGCCGAGGACCTCGTGCAGTACGACGTGGCCAGCGGGCGGCGCAGCGTCCTCATTCCGGCCAACCGGCTCATCCCGCCCGGCGACTCGGTCCCGATCTCGATCGAGGACTTCGCCTGGTCGCCGGCCGGGCCGGCGCTCCTGATCTATACCAACTCCCGGCGGGTCTGGCGGCAGAACACCCGCGGCGACTACTGGCTGGTAGACACCACCAGCTGGTCGCTCCACAAGCTCGGCCCGGGCGCCAAGCCGTCCACGCTCATGTTCGCGACGTTCTCGCCGGACGGGCGCCGGGTCGCCTACGTGCGGGAGCGCAATGTCTACGTCGAGACGGTGGCCGACGGGCAGGTCACGCAGCTCACGAGCGACGGGTCGCCCACGGTCGTGAACGGGACGTTCGACTGGGTCTATGAGGAAGAGCTGAACCTGCGGAACGGCTTCCGCTGGAGTCCGGACGGCGCGCGAATCGCCTACTGGCAGCTCAACATGGACAGCGTCCGCAACTTCGACCTGATCAACGACACCGATTCGCTCTACTCCTTCGTCGTCCCGGTCCAGTACCCCAAAGCGGGCACGTCCAACTCGGCCGCGCACATCGGCGTCGTCGCGGCAACCGGGGGGCCGACCAAGTGGCTCGATATCCCCGGCAACCCCCGGAATCAATATCTCGCGCGGATGAGCTGGGCCGCGAGCCCGCGGGAGCTGGTCATCCAGCGGATCAACCGGCTTCAAGACACGAACGACGTGATGCTGGGCGACGCGGAGACCGGCGCCGTCCACACCGTGCTCACGGAGCGGGACAGCGCGTGGCTCGACGTGGTGGACGATCTCAAGTGGCTCGATGGCGGGAAAAGCTTTCTATGGGTGAGCGAGCGGGACGGCTGGCGCCATTTGTACCGGGTTTCGCGGGACGGGAAAAGCGTTCGCCTGCTGACGCCGGGATCCTTCGATCTCATCAGCCCGGAGGCGGCGTTCGGCGCCGGGTACGTCCACGCCGTCGACACGACCGCCGGCTGGGCGTATTTCTCGGCGTCGCCCGACAATGCGACCCAGCGCTATCTCTTCCGCGCGCGTCTCGACGGTAAGGGGCGCCCCGAGCGGCTGACGCCCGCCGGCCAATCCGGAAGCCACGACTACGACATTGCGCCGGGCGCGCGCTGGGCCCTGCACACATGGTCCGCGTTCGACAAGCCGCCGACCATCGAGCTGACGCGGCTCCCGAAGCATGAGACGATTCGCGTGCTGGTGGACAATGCCGAGCTGGTGAAGCGCCTGGCGACCCTGCGCACTCGGCCCGTCGAGTTCTTCCAGGCGCCCACGGACGACGGGACCAAGCTCGACGGCTGGCTGCTCAAGCCGGTGGATTTCGATTCGACCAAGCGTTATCCGGTGCTCTTCCACGTCTACGGCGAGCCCGCGAGTCAAACGGTGCTCGATGAGTGGGGTGGGTTCCTTGCCCTCTGGCACCGCATGCTGGTGCAACAGGGCTATATCATCGCCAGCGTGGACAACCGCGGCACGCCGGCGCCGCGGGGGCGCGCGTGGCGGAAGTCGATCTACCGGCAGATCGGCGTGCTCGCTTCCGCCGATCAGGCCGCGGCCGCGCGGTACCTCGCCGGCCGAGCTTACGTGGATCCGGCCCGGATCGGCATTTGGGGGTGGAGCGGTGGCGGGTCGATGAGCCTCAACGCGATCTTTCGGTATCCCGACGTCTACGACATGGCCATGTCGGTCGCACCGGTACCGGATCTGCGGCTCTACGACACGATCTATCAGGAGCGCTACATGGGCCTCCCCGCGGAGAACGCGGAGGCGTATCGGATCGGCTCACCCATCACCTTCGCCGACCGGCTGCGCGGACGCCTCCTCGTGGTCCACGGGAGCGGCGACGACAACGTGCACTTCCAGGGCACGGAGCGCCTGGTGAATGCCCTGGTCGCCGCGAACAAGCAGTTCACGATGATGGATTATCCGAATCGCAGTCACTGTATCTGTGAGGGCCAGGGGACGACTCGGCACTTGTTCGAGCTGCTGGAGGGATATTTGCACAACAACTTGCCACTAGCCATTAGCCGTTAGCTAAAGGCTAACGGCTAACGGCTAACAGCTAGAGGCTCACGGCTCCCCATGTCTTTTACGACACTCGACTACTCCGTCCACGACGGCATCGGCTTCCTCACCATCAATCGGCCCGACAAGCTGAACGCGCTCAATGCCACCGTATTCGCCGAGCTGGCCGACGCGGTGGGTCACATCGAGAGCGATGACGCGGTGCGGGCGGTGATCCTCACCGGCGCCGGATCCAAGGCGTTCGCCGCCGGCGCGGACATCGGCGAGCTGGCGAGTCAGAGCCCGATGGAGGGCAAGGCGCGGGCGCTCACCGGACAGCGGACGATGCGCCGGCTCGAGCGCTGCGGGAAGCCGGTCCTTGCCGCGATCAACGGCTTCGCGCTCGGCGGCGGGTGCGAGCTGGCGATGGCGTGTCATCTCCGCGTAGCGAGCGACACCGCGAAATTCGGGCAGCCGGAGGTCAAGCTGGGCCTCGGCCCCGGCTACGGCGGGACGGTTCGGCTGCCCCGCCTCGTCGGGCGAGGGCGGGCGCTGGAGCTGCTGCTCACGGGGGCCATGATCGACGCGCAGGAGGCCTATCGCATCGGGCTCGTGAACCGGGTGGTCCCGGCCGACCGGCTGCTTCCTGAAACTGAGGCGCTTGCGCGCACGATCATGGAGCAAGGGCCGCTCGCGGTGCGGCTGGTCCTGGAGGCAGTGGACACCGGCCTCGACCTCACCGTCGACGACGCGCTTCTCCTCGAAGCGAATCACTTCGGACTTCTCTCCTCGACCGCCGACATGCGCGAGGGCACGGCCGCTTTTCTCGCCAAGCGAAGGCCGCGATTCGAGGGTCGCTGAGGCACGCCCGGCACGGCTTTTCACCGGTCGCCGGCGGTGCCATTCCCCTCGCGGCTCCACTACTTTTCGTCTCTGTACGACGAGGGCACCGGTGCGGCTGGAACGCCTGATCGCGCGCGGCTTCCGCAACCTGGACGACCTGGACCGCGAGCTGCCGCCGAACGGCGTGGCACTCATCGGCGCCAACGGGCAGGGCAAGACCAATCTGCTGGAAGCGCTCTATTACCCGGTGCTGTTCCGCTCGCTGCGCGGCGCGCCCGACCCGGAGGTCGCGCGGTTCGGCGGGCCCGGATTCCATGTGGAGGCGCACGTCGCCGGGCCCGAGGGCGGGGCGGTCGCGGCGACCTTCACCGGACGGAAGAAGCGCATCAGCGTCCGCGGTGAAGAGATCGCACGCCTGGCCGATGCGATCGGCGCATGGCTCGCGGTGGCGTTCCTGCCCGTGGACGTGGGCCTGGCCGGCGGGCCCGCCGCCGAGCGGCGCGGCTTCCTCGATCGGCTGCTCGCCCTCGCCGACCGGAAATACTACGCGGCGCTTGCCCGCTACCGGGCGGCGCTGGTGCAGCGGAACACGGCCCTTCGCCAGGAGCGGCCGGAGCTGGCCCGGGCATTCGACGGCGTGCTGGCCGAGGCCGGCGCGGTCGTGGTGGCATCGCGACTCGCCTGGGTCGATCGCAGCACCGGGCCGTTCGCAGCCGAGCTGGAGAGCCTGGGGGAGAGCGAGGCGGTCGGCGTGCGCTATCACGGCCGCGCGGAGCTGGCGGAAGCGGAGGCATGGGGACCCGCGCTGGACCTGGCGGCCGCGCGGGATCGGGCGCGGGGAGCGACGACGGTAGGCCCCCATCGGGACGATCTGGTGCTGGAGCTGGGAGGCCGGCCGCTCCGGAGCATCGGCTCGACCGGCCAGCAGCGCACCGCGGCCGTCGCGCTCAAGCTGCTGGAGCTCGACACGCTCGCGACTTCCCGCGGCACCGAGCCGGCGCTGCTGCTGGACGACGTGTTTTCCGAGCTCGACACCGAGCGGCAGCAACGGCTCGCGCGGCGGCTGGCGAGCGGGCCGGCACGCCAGGTGTTCGTGACCGCGCCCCGAGCCGACGAGCTGCCGGCGGGTATCGAGCTGGCGACGTGGCGGGTAGCGAGCGGGAGGATCACCGAGTGAGCACAGCAAGCCGGCGCGGCCACTCCGGCTCCGAGAAGCCCACGCGCCTCGCCGACGCGCTCGAGCAGTACCTCAGCTCCGCCGGCCTCAAGAAGCGGCTGCAGCAGGCCGCGATCCTCGAGGAGTGGACGTCGCTGGTGGGTCCGCAGATCGCGGCCGTGACCGCGCCGCAGTTCATCACCGCAGACGGCGTGATGCGGGTCCACGTGGCGACGGCGCCCTGGGCCACCGAGCTGGGGCTCATGACGCCCCGGATCCTGGCGCGGCTCAATCAGGGTCGCTCGGGACGGGTGAAGGAAATTCGCTGGGTGCCGGGTCCGCTCGACCGGCCGCAGCCCTGACAGCAGCGAGGCACAGTGGCAAAGCACGAACCTGAACTCCCCGACACCGACTCGGCCAAGGTCTACGACGCCGCCTCCATCAGCGTCCTCAAGGGCCTGGAGGCCGTCCGCCGCCGCCCCGGCATGTACATCGGGTCCACGGGCGAAACCGGGCTGCACCACCTGGTCTACGAGGTGGTGGACAACTCGATCGACGAGGCGCTGGCGGGCTTCTGCGACAACATCGCGGTCACCATCCATCCCGACAACTCGATCACCGTGGCCGACAACGGCCGCGGCATCCCGGTGGACATCCACCCGACCGAGAAGCTGCCCGCGGTCGAGGTGGCGCTCACGATGCTCCACGCCGGCGGCAAGTTCGACAAGAACACGTACAAGGTCTCCGGCGGCCTCCACGGCGTCGGCGTCTCGGTGGTCAACGCGTTGTCCGAGCGGCTCGAGGTCATCGTCGACCGGGACGGAAGCCGCTACCACATGGCGTTTGTCCGCGGCAAGACGGTCAAGAAGCTGAACGTGCTCGGCAAGGCGCGGGGGACCGGCACCACCGTCCGGTTCAAGCCGGACCCCGAGATCTTCGAGGTGCTCGAGTTCCACTACACCACGCTGGCTGATCGCCTGCGGCAGCTCGCGTTCCTCAACAAGGGCATCACCATCACGCTCAAGGATGAGCGGGAAGCGCCGCCCAAGGCCGACACGTTTTACGCCAAGGGCGGGCTGGTCCAGTTCGTGGAGTGGCTGAACCGCAACAAGCGGCCGACGCACCCGAAGCCGATCGCGTTCAACGCGGTGAAGGACGACGTCGACGTCGACCTGGCCCTTCAGTACGAGGACGGGTACAACGAGAACACCTTCACCTTCGTGAACAACATCAATACGCACGAAGGCGGCACGCACCTCACCGGCTTCAAGTCCGCCCTCACGCGCACGATCAACGACATCGCCCGCAAGCGCGACTTCCTCAAGAAAGAGGGCTTCACCCTCTCCGGCGAAGACATCCGCGAGGGCCTCACCTGCGTGTTGCATGTCAAGGTGAAGGAGCCGCAGTTCGAGGGACAGACCAAGACCAAGCTGGGCAACTCCGAGGTCGAGGGGATCGTCAAGCAGGTCATCAACGAGCACCTGGGCAGCTGGCTGGAGGAGCATCCGCCGGTGGCCCGGGCGATCATCGAGAAGGCCGTGAGCGCCGCGCGCGCGCGCGAAGCCGCGCGCAAGGCGCGTGATCTCGTCCGGAAGAAGTCGGGCCTCGAGAACGCGGTCCTGCCGGGCAAGCTGGCGGACTGCTCCATCGAAGACCCGACGATGACCGAGCTGTACCTGGTCGAGGGCGACTCCGCGGGCGGCAGCGCCAAGCAGGGCCGGGATCGCCAGTTCCAGGCGATCCTGCCGCTTCGCGGGAAGATCCTCAACGTCGAGAAGGCCCGGATCGACAAGATTCTCAGCAACGAAGAGATCCGGGCGATGATCACGGCGATCGGCACCGGCGTGCGCGAGGACTTCAAGCTCGATGACGCCCGGTACCACAAGATCATCCTGATGACCGACGCCGACGTGGACGGCGCCCACATCCGGACGCTCCTGCTCACGTTCTTCTTCCGCCAGATGCAGAACCTGATCGACGCGGGCTACGTCTACATCGCGCAACCGCCCCTGTTCCGGGTCGCCAAGGGGAAGGAAGAGTTCTACGCCTACAGCGAGGGCGAGCGCGACGAGTACACCAAGCGTCTCACCAACGGCGAAGGCCGGGGGAGCATCAACATCCAGCGCTACAAAGGCCTGGGCGAGATGAACCCGGACCAGCTCTGGAAGACCACCATGGACCCCGCGACCCGCACCATTCTCCGGGTCACCATGGAGGATGCGGCGGTTGCCTCGCAGCTCTTCGACGAGCTGATGGGCGACGAGGTCGAGCCGCGGCGCCTCTTCATCGAGCGGAATGCGAAGTACGTGAGCAACCTGGACGTCTGACGCCTGATGCAAGCGGCTGAGCTGCGAGAAGCGATCCCGGCCGCGATCGATGCCCTGGGGGGCGACGCCCGCATTTCGTCCACCCTCGGACCCGATGCCTGGGCCATTTTCCGGGGCCGGGTGCTCGGCTACATCGCCTTGATCGCACCGGAGAGCGGCGAGGTCGACGGTGTCGTACACGTGACCTTCCCCATCCTGCGGCTGCCAGACGACAACGCCGAGCCCGTGCTCCGGCGCCTGCTGGAGCTGAATCACGAGCTGGGGGCATTCGCCTCGTTCTCCCTGGACGGCAAGGGCAAGGTCTGGCTCGGGGCGGGCCGGTTCGCCGAAGACCTCGACGACCACGAGCTGCGGGAGCTGATCGCCCAGGTGGCGGGGCTGGCCGACCGGTACGACGCCGAGCTGCTGGAGGCGTTCGGGCGGTCCCTGGCGCTGGAGTAGTCCCCCCCGCTGGTCGGCCGGGCAGGACGGGTGTAATTTGGGCGGGGCGTTCCCGGCCAACTCGGTGCCGGGCGCCGCCCTTAACTCGTAGTCGGTGTGGGGCTTTCCGGCTCCGATTACGCTACGCTCAGGAGTACGGCATGGCGCGCACGACCGGTACGGTGAAGTGGTTCAACGACGCGAAGGGCTTCGGCTTCATCACTGTAGACGGCGGTCAGAAAGACTGCTTCGTCCACCACTCGGCGATCAAGGCCGACGGGTTCCGTTCGCTTGCCGAGGGCGATCGCGTCGAGTTCGATCTGGTCCAGGGACAGAAGGGGCCGGCGGCGGAGAACGTGACCAAGCTCCCGCGTTGACATGGTGACCACATGATTGAAGTCAAGCTCAACGAGGACGACCGGCTCGACTGGGCGCTCAAGACGTTCAAGCGTAAGGTCCAAAAGTCCGGCCTGCTCCAGGATCTCCGGCGCAAGCGGTATTACGTGAAGCCCAGCGAGGCCCGCCAGATCAAGGCGGCCGCGGCCCGGCGTCGCGGGCGGGGCAAGCGGCCGCGCCCCTAGCTCCACACCGCCGGTGGATCCGGGGACCTCGTTCAGCGTCGCCCGGCAGCTGGAGATCTACCAGCGGGGCTCCGCGGTGCCGGTGTCGCCCGAGGAGTTGGAACGCCGGGCCCGGGAGGCCTTGAGCCGGGAGGCGTTCGGCTACCTCTCCGGCGGCGCCGGCGCCGAAGATACGATGCGGGCGAACCTCGATGGGTTCCGCCGGTGGCGCATCGAGCCCCGCGTCCTCCGCGATGTGTCCTCCCGTAACTGGCACACCACTCTCCTCAGCACTCCGCTCCCCGCCCCGGTCCTCCTGGCCCCGCTCGGCGTGCAAGGCATTCTGCACCCCGACGCCGAGCTGGCAACCGCCCGCGCCGCCGCGGCCCTCGGTGTCCCGATCATTCTCAGCAGCGTATCGTCGGTACCGCTCGAGGACGTCGCCGTGGTGATGGGCGATGCCCCGCGATGGTTTCAGCTCTATTGGAGCTCGGACCCCGAGGTGGCGGCCAGCTTCCTCGTGCGGGCCGATCGCGCGGGGTACCGCGCGATCGTGGTCACGGTGGACTGCCCCATCCTCGCGTGGCGGGAGCGCGATCTCGCCAACGCCTACTCGCCGTTTCTTCACGGGCACGGCATCGCGAACTACGTGAGCGATCCCGTCTTCCGGACGAGACTCGCGCGTCCACCCGAGCAGGACCCGGCCGCGGCGGTCCGGCATTTTTCCGAGACCTTCGGAAACGCGGCGCTCACCTGGAAGGATCTGCCGTTTCTCCGCCGGCATACGTCGCTCCCGATCGTGCTGAAGGGCATTCTCAACCCCGACGACGCCGCCCGCGCGGTGGACGCCGGCGTCGACGCGATCGTGGTGTCGAACCACGGGGGGCGCCAGGTGGACGGCGTGGTCGCCACGATGGACGCGCTGCCGCGCGTGCTGGATCGGGTGAGCGGGCGGATGCCGGTGCTGCTCGATGGCGGCGTGCGGCGAGGCGCCGATGCGGTGAAGGCGCTTGCGCTCGGCGCGAGCGCGGTCCTCCTCGGACGGTTGTACGCCTGGGGCCTCGCGCTCGCCGGCGAGACGGGCGTGCGGGAGGTCCTCCTCAACTTTCTCGCCGACCTCGACCTCACCCTGGGCCTCACGGGCTGCGCCTGCCCCGCCGACATCCGACCCGAGCTGCTCCGCCGAGATTCCGGGCGAGCGGACTAGAGTCGCTTCGCACCCGCCGCGGTGATCCGATGGGATACCAGCGGCAGGGCCGCCGGCTCGCCGTCCGTTGTGATTGCCTGCCGCAGCGCCTCGAGGCCCGTCGCGATCCCGGCCGCGTCGCGGGCGAAGACCGACGCCAGCGGCTGCCCGGCTTTCACCTTGTCGCCCGGCTTCACCGTGATCACGAACCCCACGGTGGGGTCAATCGTGTCGGCCATGGTCTTGCGCCCACCACCGAGGGCGACGATCGCGCGTCCGATGACCCGCGGGTCCACCGCCGCCACGATACCGCTCGCGGGCGCGCGGCACACCTCCACCGCATCCGCCTGCGGCAGGATGCCGGGATCTTCGATCACCGTGGCGTCTCCGCCCTGCGCCTCGATGACCCGCCCGAACGTCTCGAGCGCCCGGCCGGACGTAATGCTGGCCTCGAGCCGCCGGCGCGCCGCCGCCACGTCTCGCTCGACCTCCGCCAGCAGGAGCATCTCCACGCCGAGCGCGTAGGTCACCTCCATGAGGTCCTCGGGTCCTTCCCCGGCGAGGCCCTGGAGCGCCTCTTCCACCTCGAGCGTGTTCCCGCAGGCGCGGCCCAGCGGCCGGTCCATCGCCGTGAGCAGTGCGACTGTCGGGCAGCTCCGCGTCTCCCCGAGCGCGATCATGGCCCGCGCCAGCTCGATCGCCCGCTCCGGCTCGGGAATGAACGCGCCCGACCCGGTCTTGACGTCGAGCACGAGGCCTCCGAGACCCTCGGCCAGCTTCTTCGACATGATGCTGGCGGCGATGAGCGGGATCGACTCGACGGTCGCGGTCACGTCGCGCAGGGCGTACAGCTTGCCATCGGCCGGCGCGATCTCGGGCGTCTGGCCGATCATCGCGCAGCCCAGCCGCGCCACCTGGGTTTCCGCCTCGCGCAGCGAGAGCCCCGTGCGAAAACCGGGGATCGATTCGAGCTTGTCGAGCGTCCCGCCGGTGTGGCCGAGGCTGCGACCCGACATCATGGGCACGGCGACGCCGCAGCTCGCCACCATGGGGGCAAGCACCAGCGAGACCTTGTCTCCCACGCCGCCGGTGGAGTGTTTGTCGATCACCGGGCGATCCAGGCCCTCGAAGCGGAGCCGGTCGCCGGAGGCGAGCATCGCGTCGGTCAGCGCCGCCAGCTCCTCGGTCGAGAGCCCGCGCCAGACGACCGCCATGAGCAGCGCCGAAAGCTGGTAATCGGGAATCTGTCCAGCGACGTAGTCGTCGATCAGGGCGCGCCATTCGCCCGGCTCGAGCGCCTCACCGTCGCGCTTGCGTTGAATCAATGAGGGAACGACCATTGGACCCCGTGATGCGCTCGATCGTGGCCAGCCTGTCGCTCGCCCTGCTCGCTTTCCAGCCGCTCTCCGCCCAGGCGCCGCCCGACTCCGCCAACGAGCTGGCCCAGGGCCGAGCCGCCTTCGAGGCCCGGGATCCCGAGACCGCGCTCGGTGATTTCGAGCGGGTGCTCGCGGCCGACTCCGGCAGCTACGAAGCCAATTGGCGCGCGGCGCTTGCCCTCATCACCCTGGGCGTCGGCACGCCCGACTCGGTCAAGAGCCCGGAGCGCGACTCACTCTACGCGCGAGCCGAGCGCTACGCCCGGCGCGCGGTGCACGCGGACAGCATGGGCGCGGACGGGCACTTCATCCTGGCGCGGGCCATCGGCCAGACGTCGCTGACCAAGAGCAAGAAGGAGCGCATCCGGCGCGCATCCGAGATCCGGCAGGAGGCCCTGCGCGCCATCGAGCTGAATCCGCTGCACGACGGCGCGTATCACCTGCTGGGACGCTGGAACGCGGAGATCATGCGCCTGTCCGGGTTCACCCGGTTCTTCGCCCGCCAGTTCCTGGGCGCGGGCATCTTCGGTCAGGCGTCGTGGGAGGGAGCGGCGACGAACCTGGAGCGCGCGGTGGAGATCGATCCGCGCCGCATCGTCCACCGGCTCGATCTGGCCGAGGTCTATGTGGACCGGAAGCGCTACGACGACGCCCGCCGCCAACTGGAGGCCGTCGACACGCTTCCCGTTCACGACTTCAACGACCCCCAGTACAAGGCGGACGGCGCCGCCCTGCTCCAGAGGATCGCGACCCGGCGCGACGGCTCCTGAGAGCGGTCAGGGCAGATCCGAGATGGACTCGCGGGCCTCGTCCGCCAGCCGGTCGAGGCGCGCCTGGAGCCGCCGCCGGCGCCGGGCGAGTTGGCGGCGGGTGCGGTGGGCCGCCTCGTCGAGTCCCTCCCGCGCCTGCTCGCCCAGCTCCCGCGCCCGGCGCCCCAGCCGCTTCCGGAGCACCGATCCCTCGGCCGGCGCCACGAGCATGGCGATCCCGGCGCCGATCAGCGCCCCGAGAACCATGCCCGCGACGAAATTCGCGGCCCCTCTGACGCCGCTACCCGCCTGTTCGTCCTTCACTTCGTCGTCCTCCATGGCGCACCTCCTGCCGGTTACGTTACTCGCCGCCGGCGACCGGCGTCAACCTTCGTGACATGTCGAGAAATTGGGGGGCAGGCACCAGGAATCGAACACCGTTCCCCGCCCGGTGCCTCGGCCCTTATTATGCGTGGGAGTAGTCATCCTCTTCCGGACGGGTCACCATGACGATGTCAGCACCAGTGTCCGACGACCTGGAGCGACTCCAGGCGCGGATCGAGACGCTGGAGCAGGAGAAGCGCCACCTCCTGGCGGTGGTCGAGATTCTCCAGGAGATCGCCGGCTCCCTCCATTTCGTGGACGTGGTGCAGTCGGTCACCCGCCGGCTGGGCGAAGCGTTCGGACTCGATCGGTGCTCCATCTTCCTGGCGGAACGCGGGGGCGAAACGGTGCGGCTCGTGGCCAGCTACGAGGACCCGAGCATCCGGAACTACGTCGTCGACCTCGCCCGGTACCCCGAGCTGCGGCGCGCCCTCGAGACCGGGCAGACCGTGTTCATTCCCGACGTGACCAGCGATAGCTCCCTCCGGCACGCACACGATTCGCTCGCCTCGCGCCGGGTGAAGAACATTACGGTCATCCCCATCACGTGGCGCGGCGCCCCCATCGGCGCGATCTTCCTGCGCACGTTCCGAGACGGCCCGGCGTTCACCGAGGCCGACGTGCATTTCTGCCAGGTCGTCGCGAGCCTCACCGCCAAGGCGCTCCGAAACGCGCACCGGTTCGAGCGACTCCAGCTCCGGCGCGGTGAGGATCCGGCCGGCCGGGCGGCGGACCGGGAGCGGTCGGCGCTGGTCGGCTTCATGCGGCGCCTGCTCGACGCGTTCGCCGCCAAGGAGGAGCCGTGGGGCGAAGGGGCACTGGCCCGGGCAAGCACGGCCGAAGTGGACCGGCTGGTCGGGGTCGCGATGGCGGTGCTCTCCCAGGAGGCCGCCGGGCGGTGACCGGCGGCACCACCGCCGCCGACCTCGCCCGCCGGGCCGAGGCCCTCCGCCGCCAGCTCGAGCGCGCCAACCACGCGTACTACGTGCTCGACGCGCCAGAGATCTCCGACGCCGAGTACGACCGGCTCTTCCGCGAGCTGCAGGCGCTCGAGGAGGCGCACCCCAAGCTCCGCACACCGGACAGTCCCACCCAGCGCGTGGGCGCCGCGCCCGCCAGCGCCCTCACCAAGTACCAGCATCGCCGGATCATGCCGTCGCTCGCCAACGCGTTCTCCACCGAGGAGCTTGCCGCGTGGGAGCAGCGGAACGTCCGTCTGACCCCGGATGCCGGCGCGACGGGATACACCACCGAGGTCAAGATCGACGGCGCGGCCGTGAGCCTCACCTACCAGGGCGGGCGGCTCGTCGTGGGGGCTACGCGCGGGAACGGCGTGGTCGGTGAGGACGTCACGGCCAACCTCAAGACGATCCCCGACGTTCCCCTGGTCCTCAAGGGCAAGGGCCACCCCGAGCTGATGGAGATCCGGGGCGAGGTGTACCTGCCGTTCGAGGCGTTCGCGCGCGTCAACCGCGGGCGCGAGGAAGAGGGTGAGCCCCTCTTCGCCAACCCGCGCAACGCCGCGGCCGGCGGGCTCCGACAGCTGGACCCCAACGTGACCCGCCAGCGGCGGCTGCGGATGTTCGTCTTCCAGATCGAGCCGATCGAGGGACGACTGGCGGCGAAGACGCATTGGGAGACGCTCGGCCTGCTGGAGAAGTGGGGATTCCAGGTCGAGCCGCACCGGGCCCGCCACGGAAATCTGGTGGAGGTCGAGCGGCGGATCGCGGAGCTGGAGGACGTCCTCCCGGGCCTTCCCTTCCAGGCCGACGGCGTGGTGGTGAAGGTGAACTCGCTCGTGCTGCATGAAGAGCTGGGCGTGGTCGGGGGACGGGAGCCGCGCTGGGCGATCGCACGGAAGTTCGCCCCCGAGGTCGGCGTGACCAAGGTCAAGGCGATCAACATCAACGTCGGCCGAACCGGGGCGCTCAACCCGTGGGCCGAGCTGGAGCCGGTCGAGCTGGGAGGCGTCGTCGTCTCTCGGGCCACGCTGCACAACGAGGACCTCATCGCCCAGAAGGACATCCGGATCGGCGACTGGGTCGAGGTGGTCCGAGCCGGCGAAGTGATCCCGCAGCTGCTCGGGCCGCTGCCCGAGCGCCGGGACGGAAGCGAGCGTCCCTTCGTCATGCCCGACGCCTGTCCCCGCTGCGGCACGCCGGTTGAGCGGCCCGCCGACGAGGTCATGCGCTACTGCCCCAACGTGTCCTGCCCCGGCCGGGTGCTCGAGGGGATCGTGCACTTCGCCTCCCGCGGCGCAATGGACATCCGCGGGCTCGGCTACGAGCGCGTGCGCCAGCTGCTCGACGCCGGCCTCATCCGCAACGTGGCCGATCTCTACGAGCTGGAGGTGGAGCAGCTCGTCCGCCTCGATCGATTCGCCAAACAGTCGGCCTCCCAACTCGTGGCCGCGATCGCCGCCTCCAAGGATCGGCCGCTCTCGACGCTGCTGTTCGGGCTCGGGATCCGGCACGTGGGAAGCACCGTAGCCCAATTGCTCGCGCGCCGGTTCGGCTCGATGGACGCCCTCATGACGGGCACCGAAGCCGAGATCAACGACGTGCCGGGCATCGGTGGCGCGATTGCCGAGGCGGTCGCCCATTTCTTCGGCGAGCGGCGGAACCAGAGGCTGATCGAGCGGCTCCGCAAAGCGGGGCTCAAGCTCACCGAGCCTACCGCCGTTCAAGAGGGCGGGCCGCTCAGGGGCAAGACCTACGTGCTCACGGGAACGCTCGCGACCCTCTCGCGCACCGAAGCAACCGGGCTGATCGAGCAGGCCGGCGGGCGGGTTGCCGGCTCCGTCAGCAAGAAGACCGACGCGGTGGTCGCCGGGGAAGAAGCGGGGGGCAAGCTGGACAAGGCCAAGGCGCTGGGGATCGAGATCATTGGGGAGGCCGAGCTACTGAAGAGAGTCGGGCACCGGCGAGGAGCCACCAGCCGTTAGCCGTTAGCCGTTAGCCGTTAGCCACCAGCTCGCCGCTGCCCTTGGCACCTCGCTCCGGACCCTTAGACTTAAGAGCGCCAATCTCCAAAGGCACGCACATGAGCGACACATTCCGCCCGGGCCGCTACGGCCTCACTCTCAGCCCGCGAGTGCTCCAACAGCTCCGTGCCTCATTGGAGCGCGACACGGGGCTTCAGGCCGCGGGCTATCTCCAGGAAGCCGGCTTCGCCGGTGGCGAGGGCCTGTACGACGCGTTCACGGCCTGGCTCGGCAGGGCCTACGGGGTGGAGCGCCCGGCCGACCTCGATTCCCGCTATCTGAGCGAGGCACTGTCCGCGTTCTTCGCGGAGCTGGGGTGGGGCAGCGTGAGCGTTACGCCGGTCGGGACCTCCGCCCTGGCCATCGACTCCTCGGACTGGGCCGAGGCCCAGAGCGAGGCCAAAGGCGAGTATCCCTCCTGCCACCTCACCTGCGGGCTCCTGGCGGACTTCCTGGGCCGAATCTCGGAGGGTCTGGTGGCCGTAATGGAGGTCGAATGCCGGTCGCGGGGGGACGGACGGTGCCGATTCCTGGCGGGCTCGCCGGATACGCTTGGCACCCTCTACGACCGAATGGCGCAAGGCATGAGTTACGACGCCGCGCTCGGACCGGCCGGCGCGGGGATCCCAGCCTAAAGGGCCGTGCAACGGTCTCGAGGGCCCGGGCATCCCCGGGCCCTCTCGTTTTGGATCGGCGTTGCTGGCCCCAATCCATTGAGGGATCTATACTTCGCGGACCTCCTTCGGCCCACGCCATGCCGGAGATCACCTGATGCCCACCCTGCTCGACGGCCTCCAGGATTCGCTCGGAGGGAGCTACCGGCTCGTTCGTGAGCTGGGTGGCGGCGGGATGAGCCGGGTCTACCTCGCCGAGGAGACCGCGCTCGGCCGGCAGGTGGTGATCAAGGTTCTACCCCCGGATCTGGCCGCCGGCCTCAACCTCGAGCGCTTCCGCCGGGAGATCCAGCTCGCGGCCAAGCTCCAGCATCCCCACGTCGTTCCGCTCCTCGCGGCCGGCCGCGCCGGCGATCTGCTCTTCTACACGATGCCCTTCATCGAGGGCGAATCGCTCCGGGCAAAGCTCCTCCGCGAGGGCGAGCTGCCGGTGCCGGATGCCGTCCGCCTCCTGCGAGACGTCGTCGACGCCCTCGCGTACGCGCACGAGCAGGGCGTGTTCCACCGCGACATCAAACCCGACAACGTGATGGTGAGCCGGCACCACGCCTTGGTGACCGACTTCGGCGTGGCCAAGGCGCTGAGTGAAGCGGCCGGCGGCCAGGCTCCCCCGACCGGGTTCACGTCGGCCGGCATCGCGATGGGGACCCCGGCCTACATGGCGCCCGAGCAGGCCGCGGCCGACCCGGCGATCGATCATCGGGCGGATATCTACGCGGTCGGGATCATGGCGTACGAGATGCTCGCCGGCCACACGCCGTTCACCGGCCGCACCCCCCAGCAATTGCTGGCGGCCCACGTGAACCGCCCGCCCGAGCCGCTCGGCACCGTGCGGAGCACGGTCCCGCCGGACCTGGCATCCATCGTCATGCGCTGTCTCGAGAAGCGCCCGGCCGATCGGTGGCAGAGCGCAGACGAGCTGCTCCGCATGCTCGAGGGAGTCGCGACACCGGGCACCGGCACGACGTCCACCATCGCGGTCCGGGCCACACCACCCGCCCCGCCACCGGCGCCGGCCAAGCCGCGCGGCCCGCGCACGGCCCTTGCCGCCGCGGCGATCATCGCCGGCCTCGGGATCGGGGCGCTGTTGCTGCGGGTCGCGGGCGTGCTGCCCGGCGGCTCGCTGGTGGAGCGCGGCGTCCTCAAGGACCGGGAGCCGATTCTCGTCGCCGAGTTCCGGAGTCCAACGGCGGATTCGGCGCTGGGGGGCGCCGTCACCGAGGCGTTCCGGATCGACCTCAGTCAGTCGCCCAAGCTCACCGTGGTGCAGCCGGAGTACGTGCAGCAGGTCCTGATCCGGATGCAGCGGGATCCGCGCGCCCGGCTCGACCCCGACCTGGCGCGCGAGATCGCCATCCGCGACGGGATCAAGGCGTTCGTCTCCGGCGACGTGGCGCACGCCGGCACCGGCTTCGTCATCTCGGCCCGGCTGATCGCGAGCCAATCGGGCGATGCGCTCGTGGCGCTCCGGGAGACGGCGACCGACTCGACGCGCATTCTGGCGGCGATCGACCGGCTGAGTCGCGCCATGCGCGAGCGGATCGGCGGCTCGCTGGGCACCGTCCAGTCGACCGATCGGCTGGAAGATGTCACGACGCCGTCGCTCGCGGCGCTCCGGAAGTACTCGCTCGCGCTCGGCGCGAATCGCGAGGGCGACACGGAGCGCTCGATCGCCCTGCTCCGCGAAGCAGTGGAGCTCGACACCGGCTTCGCCATGGCGTATCGGAAGCTCGGAGTCGTGATCGGGAACAGCGGCGGACGCCGGAGCGAACAGGTCACCGCGTTCACCAGGGCCTACAACCATCGGGACCGGCTGACGGACCGCGAGCGATACCTCACGCAGGCGGCCTACGAGACCTACGTGACCGGCGACCCGGACCGGGCGATCACGGCGTATCGGTCCCTCCTCGACGCGTACCCCAACGACCCCTACGCGCTCAACAACCTGAGCATCGCGTTGATGGAGCTGCGGGATTACGAGCAGTCGGCGAACCTGTCACGCCGGGCGATCGCGGCATCACCGGATGACGCGATGTTCTACCTCAACCTGATCGGCGCGCAGATCGGATTGGGTCAGGCCGACAGCGCGGCCCTGACCCTCCAGCAGATGCGGAGCCGCACGCGCGGCGATCCGTATGCCACGCTGGTCGAGGCCGGCTTCCTCCAGGCGCGCGGGGAATTCGACAGCGCCGCCGCGGTCGTGCGCCGCGTACAGGACGCGCGCCGGGACAGCCCCAACTGGCGGACGATGACCAGCGGCATGCTCGCGACCCTGGCAACGACGCAGGGGCATCTGGCGCAGGCGGACGGCCTGCTCCAAAACGCGATCGAGAGCAGCGAGACGGCGGGGCTGCCGGAGCGGGCCCTGATCTACGCCCTCGGGCAAGCCGGTCTGGATCTCTGGTACCGCGGTCAGCCGGAACGGGCCCGGCGCAAGGCCGACGCGGCGCTCCAGCGCTACCCGCTGGATCGGCTGGACCCGGCCGACCGCCCCTACCTCGAGCTGGCGATCTTCTACGCCGAGGCGGGACGGCCCGACCGGGCGCGCGCACTGATGGCGGAACACGATCGCGTGGTGCCCGAAGGCCTGCGCCGCTCGGGCGGCAAGCTGCGTCACGCGGCATTGGGGTCGATCGCCCTCGCGGAGCGGCGTCCGCAGGATGCGCTCGCCGAATTCCGGCAGCAGGACGAGGGCGGTGACTGCGACGTGTGCGCCCTGGGCGACCTCGGCCGGGCCTATGATGCCGCGGGACAGCCCGATTCCGCGATCGCCATGTACGAGCGATACGCCGTCCGACCCAACGTCTACCGCATGTTCCCGGACGCGATCTGGCTTGCGCGGACGTACTATCGGCTCGGCGAGCTGTACGAAGAGCGGGGCGCGCCGGCCAAGGCCGCGGAGAACTACGCCAAGTTCGTGCGTCTGTGGCAGGATGCCGACCCCGAGCTCAGGACCAAGCTCCTGGATGCGAAGGCGCGGCTCAAGGCCCTGGCCGGAGAGCACTCCACGACGTAGATATCGTAGGTCGGTTCCCCCGTCGCGGGCGGCCCTGTGCGAGATCCGATAGTCCGGCTGGGTGAGGCACTCGCCGGACGGTACGTATTGGAGCGCGAGATCGGCAGCGGGGGAACTGCGGTCGTAATCCTGGCGCGTGATCTGCGTCACGAACGGCCGGTGGCGATCAAGGTCCTGCGTCCCGAGCTGGCGGCGTCGCTTGGCGCCGAGCGGTTCCTCCGCGAAATCAAGATCGCGGCCGGGCTCACCCACCCCCACATCCTGTCGGTCCACGACTCGGGCGAAGCCGAGGGGCTGCTCTACTACGTCATGCCGTACGTAGAGGGCGAGAGTCTCCGTGCGCGGCTTCAACGCGAGGGCGCCCTCCCGGTCGAGGAGGCGCTCCGAATCGCCCGCGAAGTGGCCGACGCGCTGTCCTACGCGCATTCGCGCGGAGTGGTCCATCGCGACATCAAGCCCGGCAACATCCTGCTGATCGGCGGGCACGCGGTGGTGGCGGATTTCGGGATCGCGACCGCGGTCGGCGCCGAGGGAGACGCCCTCACCGACATCGGGCTGGTCGTCGGCACGCCGGCGTACATGAGCCCGGAGCAGGCAGGTGGGGGCGTCGGCGTGGACGGCCGGAGCGATCTCTACAGCCTCGGCTGCGTCGTCTACGAGATGCTGACGGGCAAGCCGCCGTTCACCGGCGTTTCCGCGCAGGCGGTGCTGGCCCGCCACTCGCACGATCAGCCGGCGCCGGTGCGGTCGCACCGCCCGTCGGTCCCGATCGAGATCGACGCCGTGGTTCAGCGCCTGCTGGCCAAGCTTCCCGCCGATCGCTATCCCACGGCCGCTCAGTTCGTGGCCGCGCTGCCGGCCGACACCGGCGAGCCTGCGCCGGGCGCCATGGGAAAGCGTCGGGTCGCCTTGCGCACGTGGGGCGGCGCCGTGGCCGCCGTCGGGCTCATGGCGGCCGTACTGCTCACTCGGCCCCAAAACGGCGCCGCGCTCGACGAGTCCTTGTACCTCGTTCTGCCGTTCCAGCACCGCGCCCAGTCGGTTCCAGTGCTGCTCGACGGCGACCGCTGCGAGTCGCTGCTGCACCAGGCACTCGCCCGGTGGCGCGGGGTCTCGGTCGTGGATCCGCTCTGGGTCCGCGA
>DATBQV010000240.1:0-4275 GCA_036560625.1 Gemmatimonadales bacterium | reverse complement strand
ACCAAGAAGTGAGAAGTGAGAAGTGAGAAGTGAGACGTGAGAAGGACCAGGCGCCGCCTTCTTACTTCTTACTTCTTACTTCTCACTTCTTAACTTCTCACTTCTTACTTCTCACCTGATGCCCGCCTCTCCTACGCCCGCCGCCCTCGGCTTCAGCATGCCGCCCGAGTGGGCCCCCCACCGGGGGACCTGGCTCAGCTGGCCCCACAAGGAAGCCTCTTGGCCGGGGAACTTCGAGCCGGTGCCCGGCATCTTTGCGCGGATGGTACGCGAGCTGGCGCGTGCGGAAGAGGTGCACATCAACGTGGCGGACCCGGACATGGCGGAGACCGCCCGGACGCTCCTTGCCCGCGAGCGAGCTGAGCTGGCCCGGGTTCATTTCCACCACAATCCCACCAACGACGCCTGGTGCCGGGATCATGGACCCATCTTCGTTCAGCGCACCGTGGACGGGCGCCGGAAAGAGGCCATCGTTGACTGGGACTACAACGCGTGGGGCGGCAAGTATCCGCCGTACGATCTCGACGACGTCATCCCGAGCCGGATCGGCGCGGAGCTTGCCCTTCCTGTGTTTCACCCGCGGATCGTGATGGAGGGCGGCTCCATCGACGTGAATGGGCACGGCACCCTGCTTACGACCGAGGCCTGCCTGCTCAATCCCAACCGCAACCCGACGCTCAGCCGCGCTGCGATCGAGCAGTCCTTACGCGATTATCTCGGCGTAACGCACATCCTCTGGCTCGGCGACGGCATCGCGGGCGACGACACGGACGGTCACGTGGATGACCTCACCCGGTTCGTCGACCCGACCACCGTCGTGACGGTTGTGGAGGAGGATCCGGCGGACGAAAACTACGAGCCGCTGCAGGACAACTTGCGGCGGCTCAGGAGCATGACGGATCAGGATGGCCGGCCGCTGCGGATCGAGCTGCTGCCGATGCCCAGACCGCTCTTCCACGACGGCCAGCGCTTACCGGCAAGCTACGCGAACTTCTACGTCGCCAACGGCCTCGTGCTGCTCCCGGGGTATGACCGGGCCGGGGACACAAAGGCCGCGGCGGCGCTCCGACGAGTATTCCCGGGGCGCCGCATCGTCGTCATCGATTGCACCGATCTGGTCTGGGGACTGGGCGCCTTCCACTGCGTAACCCAGCAGTGGCCTGCCGCCTGAGCCGCGAGGCGGTCAGCTCTTCTTCCAGGCCCCCTCGAGCGCGGCATGCCGGGCGCCGCAGCCGTCCATGCCCACACCCGACACCTGAGTGTCTTCGCCACTGGCGCTGAAGACGTAGCGTGCCTCGGACGAGGCGCACTTGATTGCCGTGTCGGCGGGGAAGACCAGCGTGTCGCCCTTGAACGAGGCCTTGCCCGTCATATTCGGGCTATCGGCCCAGCGGGGCGCCGGCAGCGTCAGCTCAACCGTTCCGTCCGTGCCGAGCTTCAGCAGCACGTCGCCTTCGCCGTACAACTCACGCTTGTAGCTGCCCGCGTACTTTCCCGCACCGCCACATGCGGTTACGGCGACCAACGCGAGCGCCGCGACCGAGGACACGACCACGACACCACGATACCCAACCGGCATCACATTACCCTCCGCTAGGGGATCTAAGGGAGCTTGGTGGCACGGGCTTGCCGATGCCATGGCGAGCCTTGGATAATGTGGCGCCTCATCCACGTCCGCCAGTAGTCACCGGTCCGGAGCCGAGGGACTGCCCCGGCGACGCCAGGCGCCCCCTACGGCCGTCCCCCAGAGCACCGATTCCTCCGCCCCGAATACGAGCGCTTCGAGCAGGTGCTCGGCGTCGACTCCCGCTAGCGACGGCGCGTCGAGGTCGATCGCCACAAAGTCCGCCCAGCAGCCGGCTTCGATCGTGCCCGCATCCACCCCCACTGCGCTGGCCCCCCCCAGCGTGGCTGCCTCGAGCACTCGCGCCGCCACCTGCCCGGCCCCGTTTGCCAGGATCCCCCGTCTGCCGAGGCGGAGCCGCTGGCCGTACTCCAGCCACCGCATCTCCTCGACGAAACCGATGCGCGCATTGGAGTCCGTGCCCAGGCTCAGCCGCCCGGCAGCGGGGATCTGGTCGAGGGCCGGCAGGCCGTCACCGAGGTTGCCCTCCGTGAGGGGGCACAAACACACCGTGCCCCCGGCGGCGAGGAAACGACCCATGTCGGCCGGGTCGGTGTGGGTGCAGTGCACCGCCGTAAAACTGCCGGCGGTCGTGAGCGCGTCGAGCAGCGCCGCCATCGGACGACGCCCGTACGCCGCCACCGACTCCTCGACCTCGGCCGGCTGCTCCTCCACGTGCATGTGGAACGGGAGATGGCGTCTCGCCGCTTCGGCGTGCAGCTCCGCAATGTCCGCGAGCGGGACCGCCCGGATGCTGTGCGCCACGACACCCAGCGACTGAAGCCCGGGGTCCCGCAACCCGTCCAGTCGGTCCAACTGTGCCCAATAGCCGGCAAGGCCCTCGGACCGGAACCGCCGCTGCGCGCCGTCGAGCTCGCGCCCGATGCCTCCGGTCTTGTAGAAAACGTTGAGGAGGGCCAGGCGAATGCCGACCGCGCGGGCCGCCTCGAGCACCACGCGGTCGAACGCGTAGTCCGGACCGTCGCCGACGTGATGCAGGTAGTGGAACTCACCGACCGTCGTGATGCCGGCGTCCCGCATCTCCGAGAAGGCCTGGAGGTAGGCCCGCCGGGCCGCTTCGACGTCGAGCGACGCGACCAGCTTGTACATCGCCTCGCGCCAGGTCCAGAAGCTCCCAACCCCGCGCGGGAAGCGCTCACCCCGGCCGCGGAGCGCCCGCTGGAATCCATGCGAGTGCGTATTGACGAATCCGGGCAGGAGCGCTTGCCGCCTCAGACGCCCGGCGCCAGGGCCCTCGGGCCGGCCCACGCTCGCGATCCGGCCATTCCCATCGATGGCGATTCGGATGCCGGACTCGAATCGCGCTCCGGTCCAAGTCAGGTCGGCCTCGATCACTCGGACGGTCATGGGCTCACCCGGGTCGGATGCATGACCGCTCCACAACCGACTCGAGCAGGCCGGCCGCCCGCTCGAACTCGGCGACGGGCAGCCATTCGTTGGGCCTGTGCGCCGCTTGAATGGACCCCGGTCCGAAGACGACGCAATCCAGGCCCAGCTTGCCGAGCCAACCACCATCGGTCGTGAACGCCACCGCGCGCGAGCCGGCCTGACCCGCGAGGGCGCACAGCGTTCCGTGAATCGGCGCCGCCTCGGGTGTAGCCATGGCCGGGCTCTCGTTGATCGGCTCCAGGAAGTAGGCCTCCCTGCCGACCGCGCGCTCCACGGCTCGTCGCACCCGCTCGGCCATGTCGCCCCCCGTCATCCCCGGGAGTAGCCGGATGCCGATCTCCAGCACGCAGCGGCCGGGGATCACGTTGAGGGCCGTCCCGCCCGCGATCGTGGCGAGGTTGATCGTGGCGTGGCGGATCTCACCGAAAAGGGCCGCCTCCGGCGGGGTCTCCCCCTCCAGCTCCCGCCCCAACCGACGCAGCTCCCGGATCACATCACCGGCCATTTCGATCGCGTTCCTGCCCGAGGCGGGATACGCGCTGTGACCCGGGCGCCCGAGCATCACGATGCGGAGCTTGAAGTGCCCCTTGTGCATCCGCACCACCTCAAGGGACGTCGGCTCGCCGATCACCGCGGCCTGCGGAAGCCGCTCGGCGGAGGACCACGTTTCCACCAGGTGCCGTGCTCCGATCGTGCCCAGCTCCTCGTCGTAGGTGAGGAGCAGAACCAGTGGATGCGCCAGAGCGGCCGGCGCCTCGGCGAACCGCTCCACCGCGAGCGCCAGGAAGCCCTTCATGTCGCACACGCCCCGGCCGAAGTAGCGATGGTCGTGAAGACCGAGGACCAGCGGGTCGGTGGCCCAGTCGGGCTCGCCGAACGGCACGGTGTCCATGTGCCCCGAAAGGACGAGGCCGCTCCGATCGTCCCGTGCCGGCCCGCGCGTCGCGACGACATTGAGCTTGGTGCCATCGGGCGACTGGTTCCGCGCGATACGCACGCCTGGTTCCTCCACATAGTCGCAGATGAAGTCGGCGATGCCCCGGTTGCTGACCTCGCTCCGCGAATCGATGGCGATGAGTCGCCGGAGCAGCTCCTCTCGCGTCATGCCGCGCGCCAGCGGGTCACGCCGCCGATCACCGTCTCCACACAGGCGTTGGGCCGGAAATAGTAGAGCCAGTGGTTCACATCCGGGGCGTCGATGATCGCGAAGTCCGCGGCTTTGCCCGGCTCGAGCGACCCAA
>DATBQV010000239.1:0-2549 GCA_036560625.1 Gemmatimonadales bacterium | reverse complement strand
GCAACAACGTCCGCGAGCTGCGCAATGCGATCGAGCGGATGGTCATCGCCGCCGACGGCGAGATCATCGGCCCCGAGGACGTTCCCGCGGAGATTCTGGAGGCCCGGCCGGCCGTCTCCCGGGATGGGCGCTCGTTTCAGGAGCTTCGGGCCGAAGCCGAGCGGCAGATCGTCCTGTCGGCCCTCGAGCGGAACGGCTGGCGCGTCACCCGGACCGCCGAAGAGCTGGGTCTCGCCGACCACGCCAGTCTGCTCAAGATCATGCGGCGCCTCGGCGTGGAGCGTCCCCAGGTCTAGCGTGTCCGCCCGGACACGTAGGCGGGACTCGATCCGTGTCCCCTCGAACACGCTCCACCCGGGGGAGCCGCGCGCGCGTTCGTAGCCACGCCTCGCAACGCCCAGCACCATATCACGTTGGCCGACATCCTCCCAACGCCGAGCCGTGTGGTCCTCGGGTTGCCTCTAAGTGCGGCGCCCGATCACCCACTGCGCTCCGGCGCCGCACCCAGGAGGAAGTCATGCTCGCCCCGTTCAGCCGTCTCTCGCTCGTTGCGGTCTCGCCCCTGCTGATTCTCGCGATCGGCTGCGGCGACCGCGACACCGCACACACCACCAGCGTCGCCGGCTCGGTGACGGTGGACACGTCGGTGCCGGCGCCCGCAACCAGCACGCCCGCTCCGGAATCGGTCACACCCAAGGTCGTCGCCTACAACGACGCCGAGTCGGTGTACCAGGCCGGTCGCTACGACGAAGCCGCGCAGCTCTTCACCACGTACACCGAACGTAAGCCCGACAACCCGTGGGGCTTCTACATGCTCGGTCTGTCGTCCTGGAAGGCGGGGAATCTCGCCCAGGCGGACGTCGCCTTCGGGGAGGCGCTCAAGCTGGACCCCCGGCATCAGAAGAGCCTGCTCAACTCGGCGCGGGTGCTGATTGAGCTGGGGCGGAACGACGAAGCGCTCGACCGCGTGCAGGCGGCGCTCGCGCTCGACTCGACCTCGGCCGAGTCCTGGCGGGTGCTGGGTCGCACGCAGGTGGAGCTGGGCAAGACCGAAGCGGCGATCGATGCCTTCCGGCACGCGATCACGCTGGACGACCACGACGTCTGGGCGATGAACAACCTGGCCCTGATCTACATCCAGCAGGGTTGCCCGGATGAGGCGCTGGCTCCGCTCGCCCGCGCGATCCAGATCAAGCCCGGCGCCCCGGTGTTCCAGAACAACCTGGGGCAGGCGCTGGAGGCCACCGGCCATCCGGGCGCAGCGGCGCAGGCGTACCAGGCCGCGCTCACTGCGGACAGCTCCTACCAGAAGGCCGCGATCGCCCTCGCGCGCGTGTCGGCCCGGGGCGAGGACTCGACTGAAGCCACTGTGGATCTGGTTGCGCTCGCCCGGGACTTCCAGTCCGGCGTGGAGCGGTGGCGCGACGCGCTCAGCCAGGATGCCGGAATGGCGCGGGACTCCACACCGGAAGTAGTGAGCGGGACGGTTTCGGATCACTGAGCGACGGGACCTTCCCCCAAGGCGCATGCGGGCAGCGCGATCGGTTTTCCCCGTCGCTCACGCGCTGCCCGCTGCGCTCCCCGCCCGCCTTGGCTCCGAGGCGCCCGACCACAACCCGGCGAGCGGCACCGCCCACAACCGGTCGCCCACCTGCACCGTCTCCCGTCCCAGGTAGAGCAGCACACCCCGCCGAAAGCGCCCTCCGGTGAGATCCCGCAGCGCCGACAGCCCCCGCAGGTCCGCCGGCCCAACGGTGAGCGTGCTTCGCACGTCGATCCCGACGATGCCGCCATCGGAGCCCTGGAGCAGGATGTCCACCTCGTGACCGGCCTCGGTCCGGAAGTGCGACACGCTCGGCCTGGTCCGGCTCCATCCGGCCTGCTTGAGCAGCTCCAGCACGGCGAAGGTCTCGAGCAACGGGCCCGCCACCGCCGGATCCTGCGCCAATCGCTCCTCGGTGATCAGAGCGAGGTGTGCCAGGAGTCCGGTGTCGGCCAGGAACAGCCTCGCTGCCTTCACCAGCCGGCGGCCGACTCTTCCGCTCCATGCGGGGAGTCGGATCACCAGATTGGCCGCCTCGAGCAACGCGAGGTAGCGCCGCAGACTGGTATTCGGCACCGCGAGATCGCGAGCGAGCCCGGCGGCGTTGACAGGGCCGCCCGAGCGCACAGCCAGAAGCCCGAGCAGCTGAAGTAGAGGGGCGAGGCCGCCGACCTGCGCGAGATCCCGAACCTCCCGATCGAGCACGGCGCTCACGTAGGAGCGAAACCAGGCGCCCTGCCGCTCGAAACCGAGCGCCTGTACCCTCGGGTAGCCACCCACCAACGCCGCGGCGATCGCCTCGTCGCGCGAGCCGCCGGAGATGCCGATTGGATCGCCCGCGAAGATGGCGTCCACGAATCGCTCCGGCGCGCGGCGGATCTCGCCCTGGGAGAGCGGGCGCAGCGGGATGGTCTCGACCAGGCCAGCGGGCCACTCGGTGAGCCCGGCCATGGCCAGCGGACTGGCCGATGCCGTCAGGAGCAGCCGACCGGGCTCCCGACCGAGA
>DATBQV010000238.1:0-5901 GCA_036560625.1 Gemmatimonadales bacterium | reverse complement strand
CACGTCTACTTCCATGTCCCCTTCTGCGCCCGCCGCTGCAGCTACTGTGACTTCGCGATCGCCGTGCGGCGCGAGACACCGTCGGCCGCGTACGTCGGCACCGTGCTGCGCGAATGGGCTTCCTGGATCGAGCACCCGGTGTGGGCCGAGTGGCCCACGGTGCGCACCATCTACTTCGGCGGCGGCACGCCGTCCCGCCTGGACCCCACGGGCATCGCGGCGATTCTTTCGCGCCTCCGGACCGACCGCCCGGTCGAGCCGGACGCCGAGGTCACGCTGGAGGCCAACCCGGACGACGTCACGCCGGCGGCGGCTCAGGCGTGGCGTGCCGCGGGCGTGACCCGCCTCTCGCTCGGCGCGCAATCGTTCTCGCCCGAGGCGCTCCAATGGATGCACCGCACCCACGACCCGGCGGCAATCGGAAGGGCCGTGGAAGTGGCGCGAGCGGCGGGCCTCGCCGACCTGTCGCTCGACCTGATCTTTGCGCTCCCGCAGGACGTTCCGCGGAGCTGGGAGGAAGACCTGGATCGCGCGCTGGCCCTGGAGCCGGACCATGTGTCCCTCTACGGCCTCACCACCGAGCCGCGCACGCCGCTGGCACGCTGGACCGCCGGGGGCCGGGTGCGGCCGGCGGACGACACGCGGTACGCCGGCGAATACCTCCTGGCTCACTCCCGGCTCCGTTCGGCGGGGTTCGAGCACTACGAGGTCTCCAACGCCGCCCGCCCCGGCCGGCGCGCCCGCCACAACTCGGCGTATTGGCGCCGGGCCGCGTATATCGGACTCGGCCCCTCGGCCCACAGCGGCTTCGGCGACCGGCGCCGTTGGAACCTGCGCGAGTGGGTCGAGTACGAGCGCGCGGTGGGGCGGGGGGAGGGATGGGTCGGCGGCGAAGAGGTGCTCGACCCGGCCGCGATTCGCCTCGAAGGGGTCTACCTCGGCCTTCGGACCGTGGAAGGCGTGCCCCTCGAATGGGTTGGCGAGGGTCGGGCCTCCGCTTGGGCCGGCGAGGGGTGGGCTGTGGTCGCGGACGGACGGGTGCGCCTCACGGCCGAGGGCTGGCTCCGGCTGGACGCGCTGGCCGGGTCGGTCTGACAGCCTCGCTGGAGCCCTCTGCCGTGTCTAGATTTCCGACATGGCCCCCTCAGACCAGCTTTCCGAGCGCGAGCTACGCGTGCTCGAAGCCGTCGTGCAGACGTACATCGAGACCGCGGAGCCGGCCGGGAGCCAGACCATCGCCCGCCGGTTCGGCCTCGGCGTGTCCCCGGCGACGATCCGGAGCACGATGAGCGAGCTGGAGGAAAAGGGCTACCTGTTCCATCCCCATACGTCCGCTGGACGGGTGCCGACCGACCGGGCCTACCGGCTCTATGTGGACGGCCTGATCCGCCTGGCCCCGCCTTCGGCCGAAGCCGCCCATACGCTCCGGGCTGAGGTCCAGGGGTCGCGCAGCACGCTGGAGGAGATCCTTCACCGGGCGGCCCAGGTCCTCGGTGTGCTCACCCAGGAGCTGGGAGTAGCGGTGGCGCCGGCGTTCGACGAGCTGGTGCTCGAGCGGTTGGAGCTGATCGCGGTGGCCGCCGACCGCCTGCTCCTGGTGTTCAACCTCCGGAGCGGCGTCGTCCGCACGATCTTCGTCCAGGTGCCCAGCAACCTCCCGGCGGCCTCCGTCCAGCAGGTGACCGGGGTCCTGAACGAGCGTCTGTCCGGCCTCACGCTCCAGCAGATCCGCCAGTCGCTGGTCGAGCGTCTGCGAGACGCCAACTCGGTGCCGGGCAGCCGCGATCTGCTCAACATCTTCATCGCCGAGCGGGACGACATCTTCGACCTCTCGGGTGAAGCGACGCCCGTGGTGCTGGGCAGCGCGCAGATGCTCGCCGACCAGCCCGAGTTCGCCTCGGGGCTCGGCATGCGCGGGCTGCTCGAGCTGACCGAGCGGCGTGACCTGCTGCGCCGGGCGCTGGAGGCGCGGCGCGGAGCGGGGCTCTCGATCACGATCGGGGGCGAGAACCGCGATCCGCGGTTCAGCAACTTCACGCTGGTCACCTCCTCGTATCAGGCGGGCGACCTGCGCGGTGTCATTGGAGTGATGGGCCCGACCCGGATGCCCTACGACAAGATCATCGGACTCGTGGAGCACACGAGCCGGCTGGTGGAGGACCTGCTGGAGTGACCGAATTCTACGAGCTGCTCGGGGTGACGCGGACGGCGACGGAGGCCGAAATCAAGAAGGCCTACCGCAAGCTGGCGATGGACTACCATCCCGACCGGAACCCGTCGCCCGACGCCGAAGGGAAGTTCAAGGAGATCACCGAGGCGTACGAGGTGCTGCGCGATCCGCAGAAGCGCGCGGCGTACGACCGCTACGGCCGGGCCGGCGTGGCGGGCGGCGCGGGCGGCTTCGGCTTCCATCACGTCGATCTCTCGGAAGCGCTCGAGATCTTCATGCGCGATTTCGGCGGGCTGGGCGGCCTGGAGTCGCTGTTCGGCGGCGGTCGCGCGCAGGCCGAGTCGCGCCGCGGCCAGGATATCCGGGTTACGGTGAGGCTCACGCTCGAGGACGTGGCGACCGGCGTCAAGAAGAGCGTCCGGCTCAAGACGCTCGACCGCTGCGAGAACTGCGGCGGCACCGGCGCGCGGCCGGGGACCAAGCCGTCGGTGTGCGCCACCTGCAGCGGAAGCGGCGAGGTCCGGCGAACCGCGCGGAGCATGTTCGGTCAGTTCGTGTCGGTGTCGCCGTGCCCCACGTGCGCCGGGGAAGGCACGGTGGTGCCGGAGCCGTGCGAGGTGTGCCGCGGCGACGGACGGATCCGGGGCGAGCGCACGGTGGCGGTCGAGATTCCGCAGGGCGTGTCAACCAACAACTACCTCACGCTCCGCGGCCAGGGCGCGGCGGGACCCCGCAACGGCCCGACCGGCGATCTTCTCGTGATGATCGACATCAAGGAGGACGACCGCTTCGTGCGTCAGGGGAACGACCTCGTCTTCGAGCTGGCGCTGTCGTTCTCGCAGGCGGCGCTGGGCGGCGAATTCCCGGTGCCTACCCCCTACGGCGACGAGCGCGTGCGCGTCCCGCCCGGCACCCAGACCGACACGGTGCTCCGCCTCAAGGGGAAGGGCCTCCCCGCCCTCGGTCAGCACGGCACGGGCGACATGATGATCCGGGTGCACGTCTGGACCCCCGATAAGCTCACGGATGAGCAGGAACGCCTGTTCCGCGAGCTGGCCAAGCTCGAGGGCGACCCGCCGCGCCGGTCACCCGGATTCTGGTCCAAGCTCAAGGAAGCGCTCGGCGCATGACCTGGTGGGCCATCGACGTGCGCACCGCGCCCGAGCGGCGAGACCGCCTCGGCGCGTGGCTCGTCGCGCACACCGGCCACGCGGTCGAGGAGCGGGACGACGGGACGCTCGTGACTTTCGCCGAGGACGAGGCGACGGCCCAGCGGCTCGAGGCCGCGCTCGCCGCGGAAGCGCCGGTGGAGACCGCGCGTCGCGCGGTCGAGCCGGTCGACTGGAGCACGCGCTGGCGCGACGGGCTCGGCCCGCGCCGGATCGGTCGACTCACGGTGACGCCCTCGTGGACCGCGCTGGCCGAGCCCGACGGACCCGTCGTCGTCATCGATCCGGAGATGGCCTTCGGGAGCGGCGAGCACGGGTCCACGCGCGGCGCCCTCGCGCTGCTCGAGCGTCACCTTCACGCCGGCGATCGGGTTCTGGATCTGGGCAGCGGCAGCGGGATCATCACCATCGCGGCCGCGGTGCTGGGCGCCGCCCGTGCCACCGGCGTGGAGGTCGACGCCGAGGCGAACGAGGTCGCCGTGCGCAATGCGGAGCGCAACGGGGTGGTCGGCCGCGTCTCGTTCCTCGAGGGCGACGCGGCCGATCTCGCGCCGCTGCTCGGCCCGTGCGACCTGGTCGTCTCCAACATTCTCCGCAGCGTGAACACGCGGCTCCTTCCCGCCATCTCGGCGGCGCTCGGGGCGGGCGGGATCGCAGTGTTCGCCGGCATGGAGGCACCCGAGGCGGAAGTGTTCCGCCCCGTGCTGACGCGGGCCGGCTTCCCGCCGGTAGATGAGATCGTGGACGCGGGCTGGTGGGCGGTGGCGGCCCGGCGCGAATGATCGCGGTGCTGGTGCGGCCCGGCGGAGTCGCGCCCGGCGACGTGGTGCCGCTCGGGGCGGACGAGATCCATCACCTCCGGGTGCGTCGCGCGGGCGAGGACCTGCCCGTGGGCATCCGCGACGGCGAGGGGCTCGTGGGCGACGGGGTGCTGCGCAGCGCAGGGCACGTCGTGGAGCTGGTCGTGGCCCGGGCCGAGCGGCTGCCGCGGCCCGCGCCGCTGCGCCTGGCGGTCGGCGCGGGCGATCGCGATCGGCTCGGCTGGCTCGTGGAGAAGGCGACGGAGCTGGGCGTCACCGACATCTTCCCGCTGGAGACGGCGCGGGTGGCGGGGGTCGAGTCGCGGCTGCGAGGCGGGCAAGTCGAGCGCCTGCGCCGCCGCGGGCTCGAGGCCGTGAAGCAGTGCGGTGCCGCCTGGGCGCCCATCGTGCACGAGGCATCGTCGCTCGAGGCGTTCGTCGCCCATCCGCCGGAAGGGGCTCGGTGGCTGGCCGACATCCAGGGTGAGCCGCCGCCGAACGACTTCGGGGCCGGCCCGCTCACCGTCCTGGTGGGCCCCGAGGGCGGGCTCAATGAACGCGAGCTGGCCGCGATCCGGGCCGCGGGGTTTCGCCCGGTCCGGCTCGCGGGACAGGTGCTACGATTCGAGACCGCGGCGATCGCCGCGGCGGCGTGCGCGGCGGCGGCGCGTCTCGGAGGAGCGCATGGCTGACTGCATCTTCTGCCGGATTGGACGGGGCGAAGTCGCCACGACCGTGGTGAAACGCGCGCCCGGTCTGCTGGCCATCCGCGACGTGCAGCCGGTGGCGCCCACGCATGTGCTCGTCATTCCGCTGGAGCACTTGAGGGCGGTCCGGGACGCCAAGGGAGAGGCCGGCACCGCCTTGCTCGGTCGACTCCTGGCGTTCGCGGCCGAGGTTGCCACCGACCTCGGGCTCGACGGCGGGGGGTACCGGATCGTCAGCAATACTGGTAAGGACGGCGGCCAGAGCGTGGATCATCTCCATCTCCACGTGCTGGGCGGGCGTCGAATGACCTGGCCGCCGGGCTAGTGCCCACTACCACCAACCCCTGTCGCCATCTAGATTTGCACCCTCAAGACAAGGTCGCCCGTGCCGGGCGCGAGAGGGGTGAATCGAGCAGCATGTCCGAAGTGATCATCCACGACGACGAGAATTTCGAGCGGGCGCTCAAGCGCTTCAAGAAAAAGTGCGAAAAGGCCGGTATCCTGTCCGATCTGCGGAAGCACCGGCACTACGAGAAGCCCAGCGAAAAGAAGAAAAGGAAAATGGCAGCCGCCATCCGCAAGACTCGCCGGGGCCCCCGGATTCCTCGTGTCGCACCTCGCTGACTCCTTGCGGGCCGCCCTCAACGCGGCCCGCAAGTCGCAAGAGAAGGCGCGTGCGCTGGTCCTCAGTACCATCCTCGCCAACCTCAAGAACCGTGAGCTGGAGCTTGCCCGCGCCCCCACGGACGACGAGGTCGTCGAGGTGATCCGGAAGGGAATCAAGCTCCGGCGCGAAGCGGTCGAGCAGTTCACCGCCGCCAAGCGGATGGACCTCGCGGACGTGGAGCAGAAGCAGATCGGCGTGCTGGAGGAGTTTCTGCCACCCGCGGTCGATCCGGAGGAGATCCGGGCGGCGGCGCGCGCGGCGATCGCCGGCGGGGCCAAGGATCTGGGGAAAGTCATGGGCGCGGTGATGCCGCAGTTCAAGGGACGGGCGGATGGCAAGCTGATCAACCAGATCGTGCGAGAGGAGCTACAGGCGGGATGAGCGGGGT
>DATBQV010000237.1:0-16866 GCA_036560625.1 Gemmatimonadales bacterium | reverse complement strand
GGTCGCGCGCTTCGACGCCGCCAGCTACGTGGCGCTGATGGACGCGATGGACCTGCACGACGTGGGCGACCCGGCCCAGGCCGCGCGCGCCACCGCCGAGCGGGTGGGCGAGATCGTCGGCGTCGGCGTGGATTCCGACATCCTGTACTATCCGGCGGAGGTGCGCGACTGGGTCACCGCCTACCGCGGGGCCGGCGCCAACGCGCGCTACGTCGAGATCGCCTCCCTCTACGGCCACGACGCCTTCCTGATCGAGTGGGATCAGGTGACCGCCATCCTCCGCTCCTGACCCGCCGGTCGCGCCGCCGAGCGCTTAGCTGCGGGACCTGCTGCGGGTCCGCGGGTTTGCCCTGATGGGCGGTGTGGATGTGAGGGTGCGCGAGCCGAAGCGGCGCTAGGCGAAGCAGCGCCTTAGGCGAGAAAGCTTTCCAGGGCGCGGGCGCGGCTTACGTGACGCAGGCGGCTCAGCGCCTTTTCCTTGATCTGCCGGACCCGTTCCCGCGTGATCCCCAGCAGGCTCCCGATCTCTTCCAGCGTCATCGGCTCCGGTCCGTCCAGGCCGAAATAGAGCCGCAGGATCTTGGCCTCGCGCTCCTTGAGCGTGGAGAGCACCTCTTCGATGGACTCGGTGAGGGCGTGCTCGAACGTCTCGGAATCGGGGCCTGGGTTCTGCGTGTCGGGCAGGTAGTCCAGCAGCTTGTTGTCTTCGCCCGGGGTGAGCGGGGCGTCGAGCGACAGGTGGTTCTGGGAAATGGAGAGAGTCTTCTGCACCTCCTCCATGGAGATGTCCATCCCCTCGGCGATCTCCGACGGCGTCGGCTCCCGGCCCAGCTCCTGGAGCAGCGCCGACGACCGCTTGCCGATCCGATGGAGCGTGCCGGCGCGGTTGAGCGGCACCCGCACGATCCGGCTCTGCTCCGCGAGCGCCTGGAGAATGGCCTGGCGGATCCACCAGACCGCGTAGGAGATGAACTTGATGCCTTTGGTCTCGTCGAACTTGTGGGCCGCGCGGATGAGACCGAGGTTGCCCTCGTTGATCAGGTCGGCCAGGGATACGCCCTGGTTCTGATATTTCTTGGCGACCGACACGACGAAGCGGAGGTTGCTGCGCACCAGCTTGTCCAGCGCCTCCGCCTCACCGACACGGATGCGCTGTGCCAGCCTGACCTCTTCTTCCTGCGGAATCAGCGGATAACGGCTGATCTCCCGCAGGTACTGATCCAGCGAGCCCTCGTCGAATGACGGACTGCGCTTGCCGGACCCGACCTGCATGGGGCGCATACGACCTCGCACAACCGGGGAACCTGCCACGCGTACCTTATCCTGCCCCGCACCTCCGCGCAACCGCCATTATATGTCTTGGGTATCGATTTGCGCGCGCTGCAGACGTCCCGAGTAGTCCGCGTAGCAGACTTTCGTCTCGGAATAGAATTCGTACACTGCCCAACCGCCCTCGCGGTGCCCGTTGCCGGTCTGCTTGACGCCGCCGAAGGGCAGATGCGCCTCGGCACCGATCGTCGGGGCGTTGACGTAGGTAATGCCGTTGTCCAGGAGCTGCATCGCGCGGAACGCGAGATCGACGTTGCCGGTGTAGATGGCGCTGGAGAGCCCGTAGCGGACGTCGTTGTTCACGGTCACCGCGTCGGTGAACGAGTCCACGCGGATCACGCTCAGCACCGGGCCGAAGATCTCCTCCTGCTCGAGCCGGCTCCCGGGCTTGACCCCCGCGAAGATCGTGGGGCGGTAGAACCAGCCCTTGCCCAGTCGCCCGCCGGGCACCTTGCCGCCGGTCACCAGCTCCGCTTTTTCCTTCCCGCCCACCTCCACATAGTACTCGACCTTCTTGCGGGCCTCCTCGTGGATCAACGGTCCCACGTCGGTGCCCGGCCGCCGGCCGTCGCCGAGCCGCAGCTTCTCCGCCCGGGCGGCGAGGTCGGCGAGGAACCGATCGTGAATCCGGCGATGAAGGATCAGCCGGCTCGTGGCCGTGCAGCGCTGGCCCGTCGTGCCGAAGGCGCCCCACAGCACGCCCTCGAGCGCCAGCTCCAGATCGGCGTCGTCCATCACGATCTGCGCGTTCTTGCCGCCCATCTCCAGCGAGAGCCGCTTGTGCATCCGTCCGCAGGTCTCGCCGATCTTGGCGCCCGTGGCCGTGGATCCGGTGAAGGAGATCACCGGCACCTCGGGATGATCCACCAACGCCGCCCCGGCGACCTCGCCGCTTCCGTGCACCAGCTGGATCACATCGGGCGGGAGTCCGGCCTCGAGCAGGATCTCCACCAGCAGGTGGGCGGTATGGGGCACGTCCTCGGACGGCTTCAGGATCACGGCGTTGCCGCAGAGCAGCGCGGGAAACGACTTCCAGGTCGGGATGGCGAGCGGAAAATTGAACGGGGTGATGAGCCCGGCCACGCCGATCGGCCGCCGGAAGCTCATGGCCCACTTGTTCGCCAGCTCCGAGGGGACCACGCGACCGAAGAGCCGGCGCCCCTCGGTCGCCGCGTAGTAGGCGGTGTCGATCCCCTCCTGCACGTCGCCGCCGGTTTCGGTCAGCACCTTGCCCATCTCGCGTGTCATGGCATCGGCGATGGCGCGCTTCCGCTGCGTGAGCAGATCGCCGACACGGCGCAGGACGTCGCCTCGCGCCGGTGCCGGGGTCCGCGACCACAGCGCGAAGCCGCGCTTGGCGGCGTGCACCGCCCGGGCCACGTCCTCGGGACCGGAATCGGGGAACCGGCCGATGACGTCGCCGGTGTCGGCCGGGTTCCGGTTCTCGAAGTATTGCCCGGTGGAGGGCGGGACCCAGCGGCCGGCGATGAAGTTGGCGAAGGTCTTGGGCATGAGCGTCAGGGAAATCCTAGCCGCAGGTCCATCGGATGGCGGCCCTGGCGTAGCCGATCCGCGGCAGCACCTCCGCCGCGATGAGGATGAGGCCCCAGAGCAGCACCAGGATCGCGAGGACGTGACCGATGGCGCGGCGCCGATGCCACGTGGAGATCCCGGCCCACACGCCGGCCAGCACCACGATCGCGGCGGCCGCAAGATACGCGTAGAGTCCCACGCCGCAGCCCTTCGGGTAGGGCCAGAGCGGCATCGCCAGCGCGAGCGTGAGCACCAGCAGTACCCGGAGCCAGGTGGCCGTCGTCGCGCCCGGGCCCGCGTGCGGGGCCACGCCGGGTGCCGCGCCGCCTCCGGCCGGCCCGGCCGACTTCCGCGCCGGTGCCGGGTCCGCGGCTGGCGGCGGCATCCGCGCCATCGCGCGGTCGATCTTGGCCAGTTCCTTGTCCCAGTCCTTCGGTGGATCGCTCATGGCGACTCCCGGCTGAGCCCATACCGCTCGATCTTCTTGTACAGATTGGACCGCGGCATCTTGAGGGCGCGCGCGGTTTCGGAGACGTTCCAGTCGTGCTCGCGGAGCTTGGCCTGGAGGAACGACCGCTCCGCCTCCTGCTTGAAGGTCTCGAACGTCTGCGCGCGGCTGGTCTCCGGCGGCGGCAGCGCCCCCTCCGCCCCGGGAAAGAGCCGGTCGATGTCCGCGGCGGTGACCGCCTTCCCCGGTGCGAGAATGAGGGCCCGCTCAACCGCGTTCCGAAGCTCGCGGATATTGCCGGGCCAGGACCGGGCCTGGAGCCGCGCCACCGCGTCGTCGCCGAACTGTTTGCCCGGCACCCCCGCGCTCTGGACCAGCTGCTGGGCGAAGTGCGCGACGAGCGCGGGCACGTCCTCCAGCCGGTCCCGCAGCGCGGGGACGTCGATTTCGACCACGTTGAGCCGGTAGAGCAGGTCTTCCCGGAACCGCCCCTCCGCGATCTCCAGGCCGAGGTCCTTGTTGGTCGCCGCGAGCACGCGCACGTCCACCTGGATGGCCTTGGCCCCGCCGATGCGGGTCACCACGCCCTCCTGCAGCACGCGCAGCAGCTTGGCCTGCGCGGCGAGCGACATGTCGCCCACCTCGTCCAGGAAGAGCGTGCCGCCGTCCGCCTGCTCGAACTTGCCCGCCCGGTCGGCGAAGGCACCCGTGAACGATCCCTTCATGTGGCCGAACAGCTCGCTCTCGATCAGCTCCGACGGAATGGCCGCGCAGTTGACCTCGACGAACGCCCGCGCCCGGCGCGGCGAGGCCTCATGGAGCGCGCGCGCCACCAGCTCCTTCCCGGTCCCGTTGTCGCCGGTGATGAGCACGCGCGCGCTCGTGGGCCCCACGCGGGCGACCAGCTCCCGTACCCGCTTGAGCGCGCCGCTCTCCCCCACCATCGCGTAGCGGCTGGCCTGAACGTCGCGCAGGCGCTCGTTCTCGCCCACCAGGGTCGCGTGGCTCAGCCCGTTGCGCACGGTCACCAGCAGGCGATCGGTGTCGAGCGGCTTTTCCAGGAAGTCGAACGCACCGCGCTGGGTCGCCTCGACCGCCGTCGCGATCGTGCCGTGCCCGGAGATCATCACAATGGTCGCGTGGGGGTCGAGGTCACGGAGTCGCGTCAGGGTCTCGAGACCGTCGAGGCCGGCCATCTTGACGTCGAGAAAAACCAGGTGCGGGTGATATTCCTGATAGACGGTGATGCCTTCGCCGCCCGAGGCGGCGGCGCGGACGTCCATGCCCTCGTAGTCGAGGACCTGCTTGAGCGCCTGCCGGATCCCCGCCTCGTCGTCGATGATCAGTACGCGGTGGGTCATGGTTTCCGAGCTCCGTAGAGCACCGCGCCGGCGGGACGAATGCGAATCTCGCGCACGCCGGACGGGATCGTCACCGGGACGCCACCGTGCCCGCCCTGCCCCAGGGCGCCGCTCAGGCGCGCCCGCAGAGCCTCGACCGGGAGCGGCAGCCCGCCGACGCTGAGCCGCTGGATCTCCCACTGCCCGCGCCCCGGACTCACCACGTCGACGGGGCCCGCGGCGCGGATCGCGGCGTGATCCGGCAGGACCAGCGCCAGCGGCCCGAGCAGCGCCCGGGGGATCTGCCCGGTCGCGAGCCGGGCGCCGACCTCGATCTGGCCCGGGAGCAAGCGCACCGTGAGCGAATCGAGCTCGCCCCGCACCAGCGGCGGGAGCCCGTCGCCGATCAGCGACGCCATCTCCGACGGGCTCAGCACGACCGAGTCCGCCTTGTGCCGGGCGACGGAGTCGGTGCGGGCCTTGGCGGCCGCGAGAGCGCGGGTCCCGGGGCGTCCCGCCTCCGAGGTGATCGGGGTGCCCCGCCCCGTGAGGTGCATGATCCCATCCATCAGCCGATCGCGATAGACCCAGCCCGCGACGAGCGCGGCCAGGACAACCAGGCATCCGAGCGCGCGGAAGGGGGCGGCCAGGCACCCCATCACGTCTGGAGGGGCAGGACCAGCCGTGCCTCGTAACGGGGGCCGTCCTTCGTAAGCAGGCTCTCGTAGAGCACGAGCTGCTCCGCCAGGAACGCCACCTTCTCGTGCCCGCCGTCCGCGGTCTCGAGCGAGTGTGCCGGGAGGCGGTGGCCTTCCCGCATGCGGCCCAGCGTCACGTGGGGCTGGAACGGTGCGCCTTCGGGCGGGAAGCCGATATCCTCTCCGCCTCGCTCCAGCCGGTGCTGCAGCAGCTCGAGGGTCGGCGGCGCCTCCAGCCCCAGCCAGAGAATGCGTGGCCGGGACGTGGTCGGAAACGCGCCAAGCGTCGCCAGGCGCATCGGAATGGGGGTCGTGCCCGCCGCCGCGAAGCGGATCGCCTCCTCGATGACCTCGAGGCGCTCAGGCGCCACTTCGCCGTAGAACTTGAGCGTGAGATGGATGCCTTCGGGACGGACCCAGCGCACCGGCCAGTCGGAGGCGCGGAGACGCGCGAGCAATGACGCCACCACGCCGAGGGCCGGCTCCGGAATGGGTACTGCCACGAACAGCCGCATCAGCGGCCCGGCTCGGCCAGGACGGCGAGCAGACCGCCCCGCCGGTAGCCGCGCGGGTCGAGCTCCACCGACCCGAAGCCCAGTCCCGAAAAGAAGGCGGTGACCATTCCCCAGCAACGCCGGAGGTGCTCGTGCTGCTCCGGCGCGGTCTCGATGCGCGCCACCCCGCCGTGATGGCGGACCCGCAGATCGCCGGTGATGCCCAGCGACCGGAGATACGCCTCTCCCTGCTCCACCTGCGCCAGACGCTCCCGCGTCGTCGGGAGACCGTAGCGAATGCGGCTGGATAGACATGGCGCCGCCGGCGCGTCCCAGATCGGCAGGCCGAGGGCGCGGGCAGCCGCCCTCACGTCGGCCTTGGTCCAGCCCAGCTCCGCCAACGGCGAGCGCACGCCGCGCTCGTCCGCGGCGCGCAACCCCGGGCGGTGCTCGCCCAGGTCGTCGGCGTTCGTCCCGTCGATGACGACGTCGAAGCCGCCGTCCCGCGCCACCTCGCCCAGGCGGGTCCAGAGCTCGGTCTTGCAGAAGTAGCAGCGGTCGGGCGTGTTCTCGACGTAGCGCGGGTCGTCCAGCTCGCGCGTGTCCAGCTCGAGCAGCGGGACGTCGAAGCGGCGAGCGAGATCGATTGCCGTGGCCCATTGAGCGGCGGGATACGACGCACTCCGGCCGATCACGGCGAGGAAGCGCTCCCGGCCGAGCGCTCGGCGACCCGCTACGGCAAGGAGCCCGGAATCCACGCCGCCGGAGTAGCCGAGCAGCACGCGGCGGTGCCCGGCAAGGTGCTGCTCGAGAATCGCGAGCGTCGGCATGGCAGTAACGTAATGCGCTCCTTCGAAGGGGGAAGCGGTTTGGCGCGATGCGCGCACGGGCTTACCGTTGAGCATGCCGGACGGCTTTCTCGAGGTTACGCCCGCGGTGCGGATTCCAGTCGGCGAGCTGGTCTATCGGGCGTCCCGCTCGAGCGGTCCCGGCGGGCAGCACGTGAACACCTCGTCCACCCGGATCGAGGTCGTATGGGACGTCGCCGGGTCGACGGCGCTGAGCGACGCCGATCGGGCCCGCCTGCTCACCCGACTCGGCACGCGGCTCGACTCGGCCGGGCGACTGCGGCTCGTGTCCGGCGCGCATCGCAGCCAGTTGCGCAACCGGGACGCGGTGACCGAGCGTCTCCGGACCGTCGTCGCCGCGGCGCTCGCCGTGCCCAAGCGCCGCAAGCGCACCCGGGTGCCGGCGTCGGTCAAGAAGGAGCGGCTGGAGGCCAAGCGGCGTCGATCGGCGCTCAAGCGCACCCGGCGCACGCGATCCGATGACTCCTGACCCGACCGGGCGCTTGCGGCACCGAAACCGCTCATCTGTCCGGGCCGTAGGAGACCTTGCCTCGCGGCGTTTCCCGTGTACCGTTGCCGCGAACGGATAACCCCCCGACCCGGACAACGAGCCCATGCCCCGACCCCTCCTCGCCCTGCTGCTGCTGGCGTTTCTTCCCGCGACGCTCCCGGCACAGGGGAAAGCCGACCGCGCCGCATTCATCACGAGCCTCGGAAGCGACACCCTGGTTGTCGAGCAGTTCACCCGCACCGCCACCCGGGTCGAAAGCGATCTCGCCGCGCGCGTGCCGCGCACCCGCCGACTCCACTTCGTCATGACCCTGAACCCCGACCAGACCGTGTCGCGCCTCGAGGTGACCGTGACGCCCACGGTTCCCGCGCCGGATGCGCCGGCGTTCTCGGGCGAGATGATCTTCACCAGGGACTCCGCGATTACGAAGGTGCATACCGCGGACAGCACCCAGACGCTCGCGGTCGCCGTCGAGCCCGGCGCGATGCCCTTCAGCAGCGCCTCCTACGCGCTCTACGAGCAGATGTTCCTCCGGCTCGCCCGGTCGGGCAAGGACAGTCTCGCGTTCCAGATCGTGCCCATCGGCTCCAATCAGGCCTATCCCACCTACGCCGTCCGCCGCGGGCCGGGCGCAATGGACTACAGCTACTTCGGTCCCCTTGCCCACGCCAAGGTGGACAAGGACGGCCGCATGCTCGGACTGGACGGGCGAGAGACCACCACCAAGGTCATCGTCACCCGGGTCGCCAGCGTAGATGTAGACCGGGCGCTCAAGGATTTCGCCGCCCGTGACGCCGCGGAACATCCCATGGGGCAGCTCTCACCGCGCGACACGGTGCGCGCGACGATCGGGAGCGCGCACTTGCTCGTGGACTACGGCCGGCCGCACAAGCGCGGCCGGGAGGTCTTCGGCGGGATCGTGCCGTGGGACCAGGTCTGGCGCACCGGCGCGAACGCCGCGACCGGCTTTACCACCGACGCGGATCTGAAGGTGGGCGGAACGACGATCCCGAAGGGGAGCTATACCCTCTGGTCGGTCCCGTCGAAGAACGGTGCCAAGTTGATCATCAACTCGGAGACCGGCCAATGGGGCACCGCGTACGATGCGTCCAAGGACTTCGCGAAAGTCGATCTCGGGACGGGGTCGCTGCCCAAGCCGGTGGAGACGTTCACCATCGCGATCGATTCCAAGGGGGCCAGCGCCGGGGTGCTGAAGCTTCAGTGGGACCGCACCGAGTACACGCTGCCGTTCACGGTTCAGTGACGGTCGAGCACATCTCCGATACCGCACGTTGGGTCGCGGTGTACCGGGCGATGGAGACGGAGCGCCCGGACGCCCACTTCCGCGACCCGTACGCGCGGCGGCTCGCCGGCGCGGAGGGCGAGGAGATCGTCCGGTCGCTGCGGCACGGCAAGGGCATGGCCTGGGCGATGGTCGTGCGCACGGCCGTGCTGGACGAGCTGATCATGCGCGCCGTGGCGGGCGGGTCCGATCTCGTGCTCAACCTCGCGGCCGGGCTCGACACCCGCCCTTACCGGCTCGATCTGCCTCGGCGCCTGCGCTGGGTCGAGGTGGACCTGCCGGCCCTCACGGAGTACAAGGAAGGGCAACTGCGGGGCGAGCAGCCCCGCTGCGCGCTCGAGCGGGTCCGGCTGGATCTCACCGATCTCCCCGCTCGCCGGGCGCTGTTCGCTCGGCTGGGCGCCGAAGCGAAGCAGGTTACCGTCGTCACCGAGGGGCTCCTCGCCTACCTGACACCGGAACAGGTGGCGGGGCTGGCGACGGATCTCCACACCCCACCCACGTTCACCCGCTGGATGACCGAGCTGGCGTCGCCCTGGATCCTGCGCTACATGCAGCGGAAGTACCGGAAGGTGACGGGCAGCAGCGGCACGGCACCGATGCACTTCGGGCCGGCCGAGGGCGCGGAGTTCTTCCGGCCGTACGGATGGGATGTGGTGGAGCAGCGCTCGATGCTCGACGAGGGCCGCCGGCTGCATCGGGAAATGCGGCTCGCGTGGGTTTGGCGGCTGCTCGCCGTGACCCGAAAGCAGCGCGAGCGGGCGCGGCGGATCAGTCAGGTCATCGAACTCGCGAGGCACTGAGGGGTTCGAGCCGAGACACAGAGAAGTATTCACCACGGAGAGACACGGAGAACCGCTTTGTGGTGTTGGTTGCCCGGGATCGCGATCCTCGGCGGTACACCACAAGAAGTGGCTTTTCTCTGTGAGTCTCTGTGACTCCGTGCCTCTGTGGTCTTTGGTTCTCCGTGTCTCTCCGTGGTGCGCAGTTCTCTCAGGCAGTCACCGGCGCCGCGTCCCCGCCTTCGGCCGGACGGTCGCGCTTGCCCCGCACCAGCCGCTGTTGCAGCTCATCGAAGTAGGTATAGAAGACCGGCGTCACGTACAGCGTCACGAGCTGCGAGAACGCGAGACCGCCGACGACCGCCACACCCAGCGGACGCCGCGTCGCCGCACCGGCCCCCCAGCCGATCGCGATCGGGATCGCCCCCATCAGCGCCGCCATTGTCGTCATCATGATCGGCCGGAACCGGACGCTCGCGGCCTCCAGGATCGCGGCCTCGGGCGTCTTGGCCCCGGCCCGCTCCGCTTCCAGCGCGAAGTCGATCATCATGATGGCGTTCTTCTTCACGATCCCGATCAGCATCACGATGCCGACAAATCCATAGACATCGAGATCGAGCCCGCAGACCATCAGCGTGACCAGCGCCCCGAAGGCGGCAAACGGCAGCCCGGTCAGAATCGTGATCGGGTGGATGAAACTCTCGTACAGCACCCCCAGGATCACGTAGATCACGAAGATGGCGAGCACCAGGAGCAGCGCCATCCCCTGCTGCGTGGTCATGAAGGCCTGCGCCGTGCCGGAGAAGCTGGCCGCCACGGCCGGCGGGACGACGTCCGCCGACTCGCGCTCGACCGCCGCCACGGCGGTGCCGAGCGACGTCCTGGGAGCCAGATCGAAGGAGATCGTCACCGACGGCAGCTGTCCCGAGTGGTTCACGGTCACGGGGCCGACGCCGGTGTGGAAGCTCGCCACGGCGCTGAGCGGCACCAGCGTGCCGTCGGTCGAACGGACCCACAGGGACTGGAGCGACGGGACATCCTGCTGATACTGCGGCAGCAGCTCCATCACCACCCAATACTCGTTGGTCGACGTGTAGATCGTCGACACCTGCCGCTGCCCGAACGAGTCGTACAGCGTATTCTCGATCTCCTCCGCCGAGACGCCGAGCTGGCCCGCGTGCTCCCGGTCGATGTCCACCGTCACCTGCGGATTCTCGATCAGCAGGTCGCTGGTCACGTTCGCCAGCTCGGGCAGCTGCCGGAGCCGGGTCTCGAGCGCCCGGGCCGACCGGTTGAGCGTGTTGATGTCGCCGCTCTGGAGCGTGTACTGGTAGAGGCTCTTGGATGCGAGCCCGCCGATCGAGATCGCCGGCGGGTTCTGGACGTAGACGGTGATCCCCGGCACCGTCTGGACCGCGGCCGTCAGATCCCGCGCCACCTGATCCGCGGTCTGATGGCGCTGATTGAGCGGTTGCAAGTCGATCGTAAGCTGGCCCTGGTTGGCCGCGGCCGTCGTGCCGACCGACGACGTCACCGACCGCACGTTCGGGTCCCGGGCCACCACCGCGGCCACGTCCCGCTGCGCCGCGACCAGCGCGTCGAACGAAACCCCCTCGGCGGCTTCCGTGGTCGCCAGTAGCTGGCCGGTGTCGTCGGAGGGGAAGAGGCCCTTGGGGATCGCCCAGAACAGCCAGGCCGTGGCGGCCAGGATCACGGCGGAGAAGATCAGCGTCTCCCCCCGATGCCGCATCACCCACGCCAGGCTCGCTTCGTAGTGGGCGAGCACGCGCTCGTACGCGCGCTCGGTCACGGTGTAGAGGCGGCCATGCTGGAGCCCATGCTGCGAGCGAAGAAAACGGCTCGAGAGCATGGGCGTGAGCGTGAGTGACACGAACCCGGACACGAGGATCGACACGCCGATCGTGACCGCGAATTCGTGGAACAGCTTGCCGATGATCCCGCCCATGAACAGGATCGGGATGAAGACCGCCGCGAGGGAGAGGGTCATCGAGAGGATGGTGAAACCCACCTCCCCTGCGCCGTCGATCGCGGCCTGCATCCGGCCTTTACCCATCTCCAGATGGCGGACGATGTTCTCCAGCATCACGATGGCGTCGTCCACGACGAAGCCCACGGCGAGCGTGAGCGCCATGAGCGAGAGGTTGTCCAGGCTGTAGCCCAGCAGGTACATGACCGAGAACGTCCCGATGATGGACATCGGGAGCGCCAAGCTCGGGATCACGGTGGCCGACAGATTCCGCAGGAAGAGGAAGATCACCAGCACCACCAGCGCCAGCGTCAGCTCGAGCGTGAAGGTCACGTCGTGCACCGACGCCTGGATCGTCTCCGACCGGTCGTAGAGCGTCTCCACCTTCACGCCGGGCGGGATTTCCGCCTGCACCTGCTTCAGAGCGCCCCGGACCCGCTGTGCCACCGCCACGGTGTTGGTGCCCGGCTGCCGCTGCACCGCGAGCACGATGGCGCGTGAGGGCCCATACCAGCTCGCCGTCTTGTTGTTCTGCACGTCATCGGTGATCCGGCCCAGCTCGCGTAGGTGCACCGGCGCGCCGTTCCGGTAGGCGACGATCAGCTCCCGGAAGGCGTCCGCGTTCTCCAGCTGTCCCGTCGCCTGGACCGTGAGGGCGGTCTTTGGTCCCCAGAGCACGCCGGTGGGCAGATTGATGTTCTGGTTCCCCACCGCAGTCGCCACGTCCTCCAGGCCCAGCCCGCGGGAGGCGAGCTGCGCCGGGTCGAGCTGGATCCGCACGGCGTATTTCTGCGCGCCGTAGACCAGCACCTGCGCCACGCCGCTCACCATCGACAGGTGCTGCGCAATGGTCGTCTCGCCGTACTCGTCCAGGGTCGAGAGCGGTACTACATCGGATGTGAGCGCGAGGGTCAGGATCGGCGCATCGGCCGGGTTCGTCTTCTGGTAGGACGGCGGGAGGATCCCCTGCGGCAGCGTGCGCAGCGTCTGGGTGATGGCCGCCTGCACGTCCTGCGCGGCGGCGTCGATGTCCCGGTCCAGCGCGAACTGGATGACGATCTGCGTCTGCCCGAGGCTCGACGTGGACGTCATGTTGTCGATCCCCGCGATGGTCGAGAACTGCTTCTCGAGCGGCGTGGCCACCGTCGCCGCCATCGTCGCCGGGCTCGCGCCGGGCAGACTCGCCGTCACGGTGATCGTCGGGAAGTCCACGTTGGGGAGATCGCTCACCGGCAGCTGCCGGTACGCCATGATCCCGAAGAAGAGGATGGCGATCATGACGAGACTCGTCATGACCGGCCGCCGGATGAACAGGGTGGTCACGTTCATGGATGAGAGCCGCCGGAGTCGAGGGCGGGGCGTTCGACGGCGCGGTCGCCGGCCCACGGGAGCCGGTCGCCCAGACGCGACAGCCACGCCTGGAGCTCGTCGAGATAGGTGTAAAAGACCGGGGTCACGAACAGCGTCACGATCTGCGAGACGGCGAGCCCGCCGACCACCACGATGCCAAGCGGCCGGCGGGACGCGGCGCTCGCACCCACGCCGATCGCGATCGGCAGGCTGCCCGCGATCGCGGCGACGGTCGTCATCATGATGGGGCGGAAACGGACGCTGGCCGCGCGGACGATCGCCTGCGCGGGCGTGAGGTGGCCGCGCCGCTCCTCCTCCACCGCGAAGTCGATCATCATGATCGCATTCTTCTTCACGATGCCGATCAGCATGATGACGCCCACGTACCCGTAGGCGTCCAGCTCCACGTGCGTAATCGTGAGGGCGAGCAGTGCACCAAACGCCGCGAACGGAAGCCCCGTCAGGATCGTGATCGGGTGGATGAAGCTCTCGTAGAGGATGCCGAGGATCACGTAGATGACGAACACCGTCACCAGGAGCAGCGCACCCAGTCCCTGCTGCGACGACTGGAACGCCTGGGCCGTGCCGGAGAACCCGGTCGTGATGCCGGCCGGGAGCGTCTCCGTCGCGAGCCGCTTGACCGCGTCGACCGCGCCGCCGAGCGAGCCGTTGGGCGGCAGGTTGAAGGAGATCGTCACGGACGCCAGCTGGCCGGAGTGGGCGATACTGAGCGGGCCCACGCCACGCTCGAAGCCGGCGACCTCCGGCAGCGGCACCAGCTTGCCGTTCGCTCCTTCGATGTAGAGGCCGGCCAGCGCCTTTTCGTCCAGCCGGTCCTTGGGCTGGACCTCGATCAGGACCCAGTACTCGTTACTGGTCGTGTAAATGGTCGAGACCTGCTGGCTGTTGTACGCCGTCGCGAGGGCGTGCTCGATCGCCGCCGCGGTGACGCCGAGCGTGGCCGCGCGCGTCCGGTCGATGCGCACCGTGACCTGCGGATTTGCGTTCAGCATGTCGGTCGTCACGTCGGTGATGAGCGGCAGCTGGCGCAGCTTGACCAGAAGCTGTTGCGCGCCCGGATAGAGCGTCGCGACGTCGTTGCCCTGGAGGGTGAACTGGTACAGCGACTTGGCGGAGCGCCCGCCGATCCGGATGCTGGGAGGGTTCTGGATGAAGACGCTGAGGCCGGGAATGTGCGCGAGCCGGCGCGACAGCTCGGCCACCATCGCGTCGCCCGCCGGGCGCTTGCCGGCCGGCTTGAGCGCGATGAAGAGCCGTCCCTGATTGCTGGCGCCCGCCGGTCCGCCGGCGCCCACGGACGACAGGTAGCCCTCGACGTTCGAGTCCGCGAGCACGAGCGCGGCCGCCTGCTGCTGGAGACGCGCCAGCTCGGTGTACGACACGCCCTGCGCCGCCTCCGTCGTCGCCTGGAGCAGGCCGGTGTCGTCGCTCGGGAACAACCCCTTGGGAATGACGACAAACAGCACCGCGGTGAGCGCGAGGCAGACCGCCGAGAACACCAGCGTGAGCGGCCGGTGCCGCATCACCCAGTCGAGGCTCCGCTCATAACCCGCGAGCAGGCGCTGGAACCATTCCTCCGTGGCCCGGTACCAGCGGCCGTGCCGCACCTCCCCGGCCGGCTTGAGGAACCGGCTGCAGAGCATGGGCGTGAGCGTAAGCGAGACCAGGCCGGACACCAGAATCGACGCCGTGATCGTGATCGCGAACTCCCGGAACAGCCGGCCCACGATGCCGCCCATGAAGAGCAGCGGGATGAAGACCGCGGCGAGCGACAGGGTCATCGACACGATGGTGAAGCCCACCTCCGCCGCGCCGTCGAGAGCCGCCCGCATGGGTGGCTTTCCCATCTCCAGGTGGCGGACGATGTTCTCCAGCATCACGATCGCGTCGTCCACCACGAAGCCCACGGCGAGCGTGAGCGCCATGAGCGAGAGGTTGTCGAGGCTGAAGTTGAGCAGCGCCATCACCGAGAACGTGCCGACGATCGCCATCGGCAGCGTGAGGCTCGGGATCAGCGTCGCCACCACGTTCCGGAGAAACAGAAAGATCACGAGCACCACGAGCGCCAGCGCCAGCAGCAGCGAGAAGCGCACGTCGCGCACCGCGCCCTGGATCGAGACCGACCGGTCGTAGCGGATGTTCACGTGCACGGTCGGGGGCAGCTCGCGCTCGATCTCGGCCAGCGCCGCTTTCACGGCCGTCGCCACCGCGACCGTGTTGGTGCCCGGCTGGCGCTGCACCGCCAGGAGAATGGCGCGCTCGCCGTTGTACCAGCTCGCCGCCTTGTTGTCCTGTACGTCGTCGAGCACGGTCCCGAGGTCGCCCAGATGGACCGCCGAGCCGTTCCGATAGGCGATGACGAGCCGGCGGAAGGCAGCCGCGTTGGCCAGCTGCCCGGTCGCCTGGACGGTGAGCGTCCGATCCCGCCCATAGAGCACGCCGGTCGGCAGCGTCACGTTCTGCGAGCGGACCGCCTGCGCCACCTGGGTCAGGTCGAGCCCCCGTGACGCGAGCCGGGCGGGATCGAGCTGGATCCGGACGGCGTATTTCTGGGCGCCGTAGACCGCCACCTGCGCCACGCCCTCGACCATCGAGAGCCGCTGGGCAATCGTGGTCTCGCCGTACTCGTCGAGCGCCGCGAGCGGCAGGGAGTGCGAGGTGAGCGCCATGAACAGAATCGGCGCGGCCGCGGGGTTCTGCTTCCGGTACGACGGCGGGATGATGTTCGACGGGAGGCTGACGAGGGTCTGCGAGATGGCCGCGTTCACGTCCTGGGCCGCGGCGTCGATGTCCCGGTCCAGCGAGAACTGCAGCGTGACCTGCGTGCTGCCCAGGCTGCTGAGCGAGGTGATGTTGTCGATCCCCGCGATCGCCGAGAACGATTTCTCGAGCGGCGTGGCGACGGTCGCGGCCATGGTCTCGGGGCTCGCGCCCGGCAGGCTCGCGCTCACCGTGATCGTCGGGTAATCCACCGCCGGGAGGTCGCTCACCGGCAGGCGCCGGTACGCCACGATCCCAAAGACCAGAATGCCGATCATGAGCAGGGTCGTCATGACCGGCCGGCGGATGAACAGCCCGGTGAGGCTCACCGCGACCTCTGCTTCCCCGTCCTTGCCCCGGGCGTCGCCGCGGCCGCTGTGCTGTCCGGAATGCGCTTGGCGGTCGCCACCCGCGCGCCGGGCGTGAGGCGTGACTGGCCGCTGGTGACGACCTGCTCCCCGTCCTTGAGCCCACTCGCGATGACCGCCAGGGTGTCGGCCGTCCGCTCGACGCCAACGCGACGCTGCCGCGCCGCACCGGTCGAATCCACGAGGTACACGTAGGTGCCCTGCTGGCCGTTCAGCACGGCCTCCGCCGGAATGACCAGCGCGTGCTCCTCATCGAAGAGCCGGAGCGTGACGGCGGCGAACTGCCCCGGCCACAGCGTCCCTTCCTTATTGGGGAAGCTTGCCTTCAGCATCACCGTGCCGGTGGTGGTATCCACCGCATTGTCGATGAAGCTCAGGTTGCCCTGCGCCATGGCCACGCCGGCGAGGGGCTGCGCGGACGGCGGGTCGGAGGGCATGGCGGGGGCGGGTCCGCTTGGCGCGCCGAGGGTCGTGTCGGCTTCCGCCTCGAGCGGGGAGCGTCCGGGAACGGCGGCAACCGGCAGTGCCTTCTCCGCCCCGTATTTCTGGATGAGGGGCAGCTCGCTCCCCGGCACGGCAAACCGCACCAGGATCGGCCGGATCTGGTTGATCACCACGAGCGGCGTACCGCTGGCGGCGTGCACAAGGTTCCCGGGCCGCACCAGGAGGCTTCCGGTGCGCCCGCCGATCGGCGCGCGGATCGTGGTGTTGTCGAGATTGAACCGGGCCGCCTCTACCGCGTTCTCGTCGGCCTTCACGGTCGCATCCGCGGACGCCGCGGTGGCGCGCAGCTGATCGGCCTGCTCGGCGGTGACATACTCCTTCTTTTCCAGGGAATCGTATCGGACCACCTCACGCCGAGCATTCCCGGCAGTGGCGCTGTCGCGCGCGAGTGCCGCCATGGCTTGGCGATAAGCGGCCAGATAGGGACGTTGCTGGATCCGGAAGAGCAGCTGCCCCTGCGCCACGTCCTGGCCTTCGCGGAAGGTGACGTCGGTCACGATGCCGTCGACCTGGGGCGCGACGGTCGCTGTCTGGAGTGGGGTGACCGTGCCGTTAGCCGCGACATCGTAGGGCACCGTCGCGCGCGCCGC